>DASVMA010000069.1:0-8979 GCA_036384595.1 Cellulomonas sp.
CACCGGAGAACGCAGGCGCGATGCGGTCGGGCGCGAAGGGCAGGACGACGTCGCGCGTGCCCACGGCGTACTCGCGCACGCTCGCGCCGACCTCGGCGATCGTGGCGCGCTGGGCGCCCAGGACGAGCTCGAACTGACGGCCGGACGGCGCGGGAGTGTTCACGCCCACACGGTAGTCGGCACCGCCCGCGCGGGCGTGTGCGCGACGCGCCACGAGTACGGCTGTGGACAGACGCGTGCGGAATGCCGGGTTTGTCCCCTACTGTCAGGTCCGCCCCGGTTCGGATCGGGGTGCATCGCGCCCGCTCGAGGGCGCGGGCGTGCGCGGACGGGCGGGCTCAGGAGCGGGGGCGGGCGGTGACGACGGAAGGCGTGGCGATCCTCGAGACGGAGGTTCGCGAGCTCATCCGTCGTCGCGGCATCGATCCGGTGCGCGATCGCCGCGGCGTCCAGGACCTCGTCGCTGACGCGCTCGCCGACTACGACGGGCGGAGCGTCATCGGGGCGGTCCCGCCGCTCACGGACCCGCGCGGCGCGCTGAAGTCCATCGTCGACGCCGTCGCCGGGCTCGGCCCGCTGCAGCAGTACCTCGACGACCCCGAGGTCGAGGAGATCTGGATCAACTCGCCGTCGAAGGTCTTCGTCGCCCGCCGCGGCGAGCCGGAGCTCACGACGACCATCCTGACCGCGGGCCAGATCCGCGACCTCGTGGAGCAGATGCTGAAGGCGTCGGGGCGCCGGCTCGACCTGTCGAGCCCGTTCGTCGACGCGAGCCTGCCTGGTGGCGAGCGCCTGCATGTCGTCATCCCGGACGTCACGCACCGCGACTGGGCCGTCAACATCCGCAAGTACGTCGCACGCGCCCGGCACCTCGAGGACCTCGTGGCCCTCGGTTCGTTGCCGGCGAGCGCAGCGGCATTCCTCGACGCCGCCGTGCGCGTCGGGCTCAACGTCCTGGTCGCCGGATCCACCCAGGCAGGAAAGACGACGATGCTCGGGGCGCTGGTCGGCTCCGTCCCGCCCCGGCAGCGGATCATCACGTGCGAGGAGGTGTTCGAGCTCAACCTCGGGCACCGCGACGTCGTCGCGCTCCAGTGCCGTCAGCCGAGCCTCGAGGGCACGGGGGAGATCCCGTTGCGCCGACTGGTCAAGGAGGCGCTGCGGATGCGCCCCGATCGCCTGATCATCGGCGAGGTCCGCGAGGCCGAGGCGCTCGACCTCCTGGTCGCGCTCAACGCCGGGGTGCCCGGCATGTGCACCCTGCACGCGAACTCCGCGCGCGAGGCGCTCACCAAGCTGTGCACGCTGCCGCTCCTGGCGGGTGAGAACGTGTCCGACCGCTTCGTCGTGCCGACCGTCGCGGCGGCGATCGACGTCGTCGTGCACCTCGGGCTGGACGCGCGGGGCCGCCGCCGTGTCCGGGAGGTCGTGGGCGTGCCGGGGCGCGTCGAGAACGGCGTCGTCGAGATCTCGGACCTCTACCGCCTGCGCGGCGAGGAGCTCGTGCGCGGCGACGGCTACCCCCCGCACCAGGACCGCTTCACCCGCGCCGGCGTCGACCTGCCGGCGCTGCTGCGCGGCGAGCGCTGAGGCCGCGATGGGCGTCGTCGTCGGCCTTCTTCTCGGTGCGGGTCTCGCCTGTGCCTGGTGGTCGCTGTGGACGCCGCCCCAGCGTCACGTCCGACGCGGGGAGCGCTGGCGTGCGCGCACGCAGGACCTCCTCGTGCAGGCCGGTGCCCCCCAGGTCACGCCGGGCGCGCTCGTGGCCACGAGCGTCTCGCTCGGGCTGCTCGTGCTCCTGGTGGGCGTCGCGTTGACGAGGTCGCCCGCGATCGCGGAGTGCTTCGCGCTGATGACCGGTGCCGGCCCAGCAGCGCTCGTGCGTGGCCGGGCACGCAGTCGCGCGGTTCGGCTCCGCGACGTCTGGCCCGAGGTCGTCGACCACCTCGCGTCGGGCATCCGCGCCGGCCTGTCGCTGCCCGAGGCGCTGGGCCAGCTCGGAGACCGCGGGCCGGCCGAGGTCCGCGAGCCCTTCCTCGCGTTCGCCGAGGACTACCGCGCCACGGGTCGCTTCGGTGAGTGCCTGGACGGGCTGAAGGCCCGGCTCGCCGACCCGGTCGCCGACCGGATCGTCGAGGCGCTGCGGATCACGCGTGACGTCGGCGGGACGGACCTGGGGAGGCTGCTGCGCACCCTGTCCGGCTTCCTGCGGGAGGACGCGCGGACCCGGGGCGAGCTCGAGGCCCGGCAGAGCTGGACCGTGTACGCCGCTCGACTCGCTGTGGCTGCGCCATGGATCGTGCTCGCACTTCTCGGTACCCGCCCCGAGGCGGCCCAGGCGTTCAACACGTTCGCTGGGCTCGTCGTCCTGGTCGGCGGGGGAGCATGCACCGTCGTCGCCTACGTGCTGATGACCCGCATCGGGCGGCTGCCCGCGGATCCTCGGGTGCTGCGATGAACGCCGCGCTGGTCGGTGCTGGCATCGGTGCCCTGGGGGGAGCGGGTGCAGGGATCGTCTGGTGGCGGCTCGGCGCACGGAGGACCGTGCTCGACGACCGGCTCGCGCCCTATCTGCGCCCGCAACGGACGGCGTCGACGCTGCTCCGGGCGCCGGTCGTCAGGACGCCGTTCCCGACCCTCGAGCGACTCATCGCCCCGGTCATGGCCGACGGCGTCCGGGTGGTCGCGCGATGCGGATCGTCGACCGCCGACGTGCGCCGCCGGCTCGAACGGGCCGGCCGGACCGAGCCCGTCGAGCAGTTCCGCGCCGAGCAGGTCGTCTGGGGCGTGCTCGGTCTGGCGGCGGGTCTCGCGTTCGCGCTCAGTCTCGCCGCCACGCGGGGAGCCCAGCCCGCTCCGCTGGTCCTGCTCGTGCTGGCCGCGGGGCTGACCGGGGTCCTGGCACGCGACTACCAGCTCTCGCGCGAGGTCGCAGCCCGCGAGTCGCGCCTGCTGGCGGAGCTGCCGACCGTGGCCGAGCTTCTCGCGCTCTCCGTGAGTGCAGGCGAGGGCGCAGTCGGCGCCCCCGAACGTGTGGTGCGCACGACGCGCGGCGAGCTGTCGCGCGAGCTCGCCACGACGCTCGCTGACGCACGGTCGGGAACACCGTTGACGGTCGCACTCGAGCGGCTCGCGGACCGCACCGGGCTGCCCGGTCTGGCGCGCTTCGCGGAGGGCGTCGCGGTGGCGGTCGAGCGGGGGACGCCTCTCGCGGACGTCCTGCGCGCTCAGGCGCAGGACGTCCGCGAGCAGGGCAGGCGCGCGCTCATGGAGTCCGGTGGGCGCAAGGAGGTCCTGATGATGGTTCCTGTCGTGTTCCTCATCTTGCCGGTCACCGTCGTGTTCGCCGCGTTCCCGAGCCTCGCGGTGCTCAGGAGCGGGCTGTGACCGTCCATCGACACCATCGAGCCCCGGCTGCCTGTCGGGGAAGAACAGGAGAGGCACGATGACACACGCAGGAATCAGCAGGGCGCAGTCAGCGATCGCCAGGTTGCGGGTCGGCATCATCGGACGCCGGGGCCCGGACCGAGAGCGTGGCGACGTGCCCGGCTGGGTGCTCGTCACCCTCATGACGGCGGGGCTCGTCATCGCGCTCTGGGCCGTGGCCGGCCCGGCGCTGGCCCAGGTCTTCACCGACGCGATCAAGAGCGTCCAGGGTCCCACGGGTCCGTGAGGGCCGGATGATCCACGAGAGCATCGTGCGCAGGGCGAGCAGGCCGGCCGGCGCCGACGATCGCGGGTCCGCCGTGGTCGACTTCGCGCTCGTCGGCGGCCTCGTGGCCCTCGTGTTCGCAGGCGTTCTGCAGCTCACGCTGGCTCAGCACGTGCGCAACACGCTGGTCGACTGCGCAGCCGAAGGTGCCCGGTACGCGGCGCTCGCGGACCGGACCCCGGAGGACGGGGTCAGGCGCGCGCAGCAGCTCATCGCCGCAGCGTTGTCCTCGGCGTACGCGCAGGACGTCACCGCTCGACGGACGGTGATCGACGGTCTGGACGTCGTCGAGGTCACGGTCGTCGCGCCGCTCCCGGTCGCGGGGCTCGTCGGACCTGCCGGATCGCTGACGGTGGCCGGCCATGCGCTGGCCGAGGGCCCATGAGGTCGCGAACGGGAGCGAGATCGGGGCCTGCGCGTGACGACGCCGGCAGCTCGATCATCGAGTTCCTCGCCGTGACGGTGCTGCTGCTGGTCCCGATCCTCTACCTGGTGCTCCTGCTCGGGAGGCTGCAGGCCGCGACGTTCGCCGCAGAAGGCGCCGCAGGAGAGGCAGGGCGCGCCTACGCCGAGGCCGCGACGACCGACCTCGGTGGCGCGCGTGCGGTTGCTGCGGTCGCAATCGCGCTGCGGGACCAGGGGTTCGAGGACGTCGACCCCGCGTCGTCCCTGGTCCTGGAGTGCTCGAGCGTGCCGTGCCTCCAACGGGGCAGCGACGTCGCTGCCACCGTGCGGTTCGCGGTACGGCTGCCGTTCGTGCCGTCGTTCGTGAGCTCGGTCGTCCCGCTCGAGATCCCGGTGCGCGGCGACGCCGTCGCGCCGGTCGACCAGTTCAGGGGGCGGTGACGGTGCGGCGTCCGCGCGGGGATGACGGTCAGATCATGATCCTGTCGATCGGCTTCATGGTCGTCGCACTGCTTCTCGTCACAGGGGTCGTCTCGGCGACGGGGATCCACGTCGAGCGCAAGCGGCTCCTCGCCGCCGCTGACTCGATCGCGGTCGAGGCGGCCGACGAGCTGTCGACCACGGACTACTTCCCGGCAGGTCCGGACGGGTTCGCAGCGACCGGCGCCATCCGGCTGACCGACCAGGACGTGCGGCGTGCCGTCGACGCGTACCTGTCGGACAACCCCGGCGTGGCTGCCCGGTTCGAGGGGTTCCAGGTGCTCGACGCGACCTCGGACGACGGCCGGTCCGCGCACGTGCGGCTCGGCGCGCTCGCCCGCCCGGCGCTCATCAGCTGGGTCACCGCGCCGTGGTCGGACGGCGTCGCGCTCGAGGCGGAGTCGAGCGCACGCGCCTGGTGAACCGGAACGACCGGGTAATCTGGACGGTTGTGGCCACCACTGACTTCTCTGCCGAGATCCGCAACCTGCGAACGACGCTGGAATCCATCCAGGCAGTGAGCGACCCGACAGCGCTCCAGGCGAAGATCGAACGCCTGTCCGAGCAGGCGTCGGCGCCGGACCTGTGGGACGACCCGGACGCCGCGCAGAAGATCACCTCGGCACTGTCTGCCTCGCAGGCGGAGCTCGACCGGGTCGAGAAGCTCGGCGCCCGCATCGACGACCTCGAGACGCTCGTCGAGATGGCCGGGGACGACGCGGTCGGGGGCGCGGACAGCGCCGACGCGCTCGCGGAGGCTGAGGCCGACCTCGCGAAGATCCGCGCCGACCTGGGCGAGCTCGAGGTCCGGACCCTCCTGTCCGGCGAGTACGACGCGCGCGAGGCGGTCGTCACGATCCGCTCGGGTGCGGGCGGTGTCGACGCGGCGGACTTCGCCGAGATGCTCTTGCGGATGTATCTGCGATGGGCCGAGCGGCACAACTACCCGACGCAGGTGCTCGACACCTCCTACGCGGAGGAGGCCGGCCTGAAGTCCGCGACGTTCGAGGTGAAGGTGCCCTACGCGTTCGGTCACCTGTCGGTCGAGGCAGGCACGCACCGGCTCGTGCGCATCTCGCCGTTCGACAACCAGGGCCGGCGCCAGACGTCCTTCGCCGCGGTGGAGGTCATCCCGCTCATCGAGCAGACCGACTCGGTCGAGATCCCCGAGTCGGAGATCAAGGTCGACGTGTTCCGGTCGTCCGGTCCCGGCGGGCAGTCGGTCAACACGACCGACTCGGCCGTGCGGATGACCCACATCCCCACCGGCATCGTGGTGTCGATGCAGAACGAGAAGTCCCAGATCCAGAACCGGGCCGCCGCGCTGCGCGTGCTGCAGTCGAGGCTCCTGCTCGTGCGTCAGGCCGAGGAGAGCGCCGCGAAGAAGGCCATGGCGGGCGACGTCAAGGCGAGCTGGGGCGACCAGATGCGCTCCTACGTGCTGCACCCGTACCAGATGGTCAAGGACCTGCGCACCGAGTACGAGGTCAGCAACACCTCGGCCGTGTTCGACGGCGACATCGACGGGTTCCTCGAGGCCGGCATCCGGTGGCGCCGCGCGCAGGACGTCGTCAAGGACTGACGCGCGTCGGATTGCCCGGCCCGGGACGGTTCTGTTCCTGGAGGTATGCCGGGGTGCGGCGTGTCTGACGCCGATCCGCCGGGGAGCCTGCCTACCCTCGGGAAGGCCAGATGTGCCCCACCCCTGTCCCCGAGACTGGCCCCGAGCCGTGATCCGATTCGAGAACGTCACCAAGGTCTACGCGCGCGGCGCGAGGCCCGCCCTCGACCAGGTGTCCCTGGAGGTCGAGCGGGGGGAGTTCGTGTTCCTCGTCGGGGCCTCCGGTTCTGGCAAGTCCACCTTCTTGCGCCTCGTGCTGCGTGAGGAGCGACCGTCCGCCGGCAACGTCTTCGTCGCGGGCAAGGACCTCACGACCCTGTCGTCGTGGAAGGTCCCGCACCTGCGCCGCCAGATCGGCGCGGTGTTCCAGGACTTCCGGCTGCTGCCCAACAAGACGGTCTTCGAGAACGTCGCGTTCGCCCTTCAGGTGATCGGCAAGCCGCGCCACCACATCCTCACGACGGTCCCGGACACGCTCGAGATGGTCGGGCTGGCCGGCAAGGAGAAGCGGCGTCCGCACGAGCTGTCCGGCGGTGAGCAGCAGCGTGTGGCGATCGCCCGCGCGTTCGTGAACCGGCCGTCGATCCTGCTGGCCGACGAGCCCACCGGAAACCTCGACCCCACGACGTCGCTCGGCATCATGCGACTGCTCGACCGCATCAACCGGACCGGGACCACGGTCGTCATGGCGACCCACGACGACGAGATCGTCGACCAGATGCGCAAGCGCGTGATCGAGCTGTCCTCCGGCGAGCTGGTTCGTGACCAGTCGCGCGGTGTGTACGGCTCGGCGCGCTGACAGGGAGCTGGACACGCTGTGAGACTGCAATTCATCTTGTCGGAGATCGGGATCGGCCTGCGCCGCAACCTGTCGATGACGATCTCCGTCATCCTCGTGACGTTCGTGTCGCTCACGTTCGTCGGTGCTGCCGCGCTCCTGCAGATGCAGATCGGCGCCATGAAGGACAGCTGGTACGACAAGGTCGAGGTGTCGGTCTTCCTGTGCCCGCGCGACTCGCAGCAGCCGACGTGCGCGGGTGGTGAGGTCACGGACGACCAGAAGGCGGCGATCAAGGCCGCGCTCGACGCGCCCGACGTGAAGCCGTACGTCCAGACGGTGTACTTCGAGTCGAAGGACGAGGTGTTCACCGCGTTCCAGAAGCAGTTCAAGGACCAGTGGTGGGCGGCGGAGACGACCGCGGCCGACATGAACTCGTCGTACCGGATCAAGCTCTCCGACCCGACGAAGTACCAGGTGGTCGCCGACGTCCTCAGCGGCCGCCAAGGCGTCGAGGAGGTGCAGGACCAGCGACGTCTCTTCGACTCGCTGTTCCTCGTGCTCAACCGCGCGACGCTCCTGTCGGTCGGGCTGGCCGCAGTGATGCTGCTTGCGGCCGTGCTGCTCATCACGACGACGATCCGGTTGTCGGCGATGAGCCGGCGCCGCGAGACGGGCATCATGCGGCTCGTCGGTGCCTCGAGCCTGTTCATCCAGCTGCCGTTCATGCTCGAGGGCGCCCTTGCTGCGACGCTCGGGGCAGGTCTCGCCGTCGGCGGTATGTGGCTGGGCGTGAAGTACCTCGTGACCGACTGGCTCGGGTCGTCGATCACGTGGATCCCGTATGTGACGACGGCGGACGTCTGGACTGTCGCGCCGTTCCTCGTGGCTGTCGCCATCGGACTCGCAGCTGTCTCCTCGCTCGTGACCCTGAGCCGCTACACGAAGGTGTGACATGAGCCGACGCTCCAGACTGGCCCGACTGCTCGCGACCGTCCTCGTCGCGATCCTGGCCGCGCTCACGGCAACGGCCGCGCCCGCTGCCGGGGATGCGTTGTCCGACAAGCGCAAGGCAGCCGAGCAGCAGGCGGCAGCGAACAAGCAGGCCCACGACCAGCTGGCGGCGTCGCTCGAGGACATCAACACCAACCTCGCTCAGGCGGTCCTGGACCTGCAGGCCGTCCAGCAGCGGCTGCCCGCGGCGCAGGCCGAGCTCGCCGACGCTCAGGCGACGCTCGAGCGCTCCCAGCGTGAGGCCGCGATCATTGCGGCCCGGCTGCAGGACGCGAAGGACCAGGAGGCGGCGATCGGCACCGCGATCGCTGCCGACGCCGGCAAGAGCGCGCAGATCCGGGTGGCGATCGGGCAGATGGCCCGCGAGGCGTACAAGGGTGGCGGCGGGGTCTCGAGCGTCAGCGCCGTTCTCGACGCGCAGAGCACCGAGGACTTCATCCAGCAGTACGGCCTCGTCTCGACGGCGCTTCGGACGCAGAGCCAGTCGCTCGACGCGTTGCGGCAGATCGAGGCGCAGGACCGCAACAACGGGGCACGGCTCGCGGCGATCCGCCAGCGGGTCACCGACCTCAAGGCCGAGGCCGACCAGAAGGTCGTCGAGGCCGACCAGGCGCGCGCGGCTGCGGCGGATCGCACCGCCGAGATCCAGCGGCTCATCTCCGACCAGGCTGCGAAGCAGGCCACGATCGAGAGCCAGAAGGCCGACGTCCAGGCCCAGCAGGATGCGGTCGACGCCCAGGCTGCTCAGCTCGCCAGCCAGCTGGCGCAGATCATCGCGGACCAGCGTGCGGCCCAGGAGGCGGCGGCCCGGGCAGCCGGCAAGAAGGTCGCCCCCGCGGGCCCCATCGGCGGCAGCCTCTTTGCCAACCCGACGTCCGTCAACCCCATCCAGGTCAACTCCGAGTACGGGATGCGGTTCCACCCTGTGCTGCACATCTGGCGCCTCCACGCCGGCATCGACCTGCAGAC
>DASVMA010000070.1:0-6852 GCA_036384595.1 Cellulomonas sp.
CGGCTGGGTGCAGTCGTACGGCTCGCGCTGCACGCGTCCGTCGATCCTGTGGGGTGACGTGTCCCGGCCAGCGCCGATCACCGTCGAGTGGACGACCTACACGCAGTCGCTCACGACCAAGCCGGTCAAGGGCATGCTCACCGGCCCGGTCACGATCCTCGCGTGGTCGTTCGTGCGCGACGACCAGCCGCTCGCGGACACGGCCAACCAGGTCGCGCTCGCGCTGCGCGACGAGATCGAGGACCTCGAGTCCGCTGGGATCGCCGTCGTGCAGGTCGACGAGCCCGCGCTGCGGGAGCTGCTGCCGCTCAAGGCCGCCGACCACGCGGCGTACCTGGACTGGTCGGTCCGGTCGTTCCTGCTCGCGACGTCGGGCGTTCGCCCGGACACCCAGATCCACACGCACCTGTGCTACTCGGAGTTCGGCGAGATCATCGGCGCGATCGACGGCCTCGACGCCGACGTGACGTCGATCGAGGCGGCTCGCTCGAAGATGGAGATCATCGGCGACATCGCGGGTGCCGGGTACGCGCGCGGCATCGGCCCGGGTGTCTACGACATCCACTCGCCGCGGGTCCCCACCGAGGGCGAGGTGACCGAGCTGCTGACCGAGGCCGTCCGGTCGATCGATGCGGACCAGCTGTGGGTCAACCCCGACTGCGGGCTCAAGACCCGCCGCTACGAGGAGGTCACCCCGTCGCTCGAGCACATGCTCGCCGCGACGCGGGCGGTCCGCGCGACCCTCTGAGCAGCACCCTGGCGTGAACGACGCCGAGCCCCGGTCGGCCTCGCTCGACCGGGGCTCGCGTGTGCACGGGCTGGATGGCCCGGGCGGGCTCCCACCCACCCGGGCCACCGGACTCAGCCCGTGGCCGCGCGGCCGCTCACTGCTGAACCGCCGCACGGTACGTCGGACGGGTTGCGACGACGGCTAGGCCGTGTGCTCGGCGGTCTGGGTGATCGTCGAGGGCTGGCTGCCGTGCTGGACCTCGATCTTGCGCGGCTTGGCATCCTCGGAGACCGGGATGCTGAGCGTCAGCACGCCGTCGGTGTACGTCGCGTCGATCTTGTCGAGGGCCATGCCGCGGCCCACGGTGATCTGGCGGACGTACGAACCGGTAGCGCGTTCGCGGAGGTACCACTGCACGTCGTGCTCGACGGGGGACCGCTCGGCGCGCAGCGTGAGCGTGCGGTCCTCGACGTTCAGGTCGATCGTGCCCGGGTCGACACCTGGCAGGTCGACGTGCAGGACGTAGTGGTCACCGGAACGGAAGAAGTCCATGGGCATCGTCGCGGCCGCTCGGGCGGACCCGAACATCTCGCCGACAAGCCGGTCCATGTCCTGGAATGGGTCGAATCGCGTAGCCATTCCTCTCACCTCCCTGAGTGCGAGGCACCGGACCGCCCGATGCCTCGGAACGGGCCCGACCTCGGACTGCCTGAAGGGGTCGGGCGGCTACACCTCTATTTTCGCACTCGATGCGAGCGAGTGCCAGACCTCAGAAGGCGGTCTGCCGGGCAGCGAGCGCCTCGACGATGCGCACGTCGGCGTCGAGCCACGGCACGGTCATCCAGTGCCCGACGGGCAGCCACTGCACCCGGTCGTGCTCGACGAGGGGCTCGGGGGTGCCGTCCTGGATCTCGACGAGCCAGAGCCGCATCGTGTAGAGCTCCGAGAGCAACCAGGCCCCGTCGTCGGGCCCGACGAGCTCCGGGCCGAGTGCGATCCGCACTCCGAGCTCCTCCCGGATCTCGCGGTGCAGCGCCTCCTCGGGGGACTCCCCGTCGTCGACCTTCCCGCCGGGGAACTCCCAGCGTCCCGCGAGGCTCGCGGGCACGGCGCGCCGGGCCGCCAGGAGCTCACGCGGGTCGTCGAGGTCGTCGACGATGGCGGCGGCCACGACGAGCACGGGCAGGTTCATGGAGCGAGTCTGTCAGGCCGCAGGCTCAGCCGATGGCACCCACGGCCAGCAACCCGCCGAGGCTGACGGTCATCGCGACGATCGTCGCAGCGCCGCCGAGCAGGACGGCCCGGCCGCCCGAGCGTGCCAGCCGGGCGACGTGCACCTGGGTGCCGAGCGCGACCATCGCGGCCCCGAGCGCGAGCGTCGTGGCCGCGTGCGCGGCGGGCAGGACGACGTCGGGCACCGCGCCGACCGTGCGGACGGCGACCGCGACCAGGAACCCGACGACGAACAGCGGGACGACCGGCACGTGTGCACCGCCCGACCGGGCACCGCGGCGACGCCTGACCACGCCAACCGCTGTCACGAGCGGGGCGAGGAGGACGACCCGGGCCAGCTTGGCGACGACGGCGACGGACAGTGCCGCCGCCGAGACAGCCCCGGCGGCCGCGACGACCTGGGCCACCTCGTGGACCGACATCCCGGCCCACAGCCCCGCGGTGCGGTCGCTCAGCCCCGCCGCCCGGGCGACCAGGGGGACGACAAGGATCGCGAGGCTGCCGTACAGCGTGACGAGCGCGACCGCCGTCGCGACGTCGTCGTCGTCGGCATCGGCCACCGAGCTCATCGCGGCGACGGCGGCCGCCCCGCAGATGGAGAAGCCGGTCGCGACCAGGAGCGTGAGCTTCCGACCGACCCGGAGCCGACGCCCGAGCCACAGCGTCGCGCTGAACGTCGTCGCGACGGTGCCGCCGAGCACGGCGAGCTCCGCCGGCCCGAGCGCGAGCACGTCCCGCGCGGACAGCTGGAGGCCCAGCAGGACGATGCCGGTCCGGAGCACTCGCCGACCGACCCAGGCCAGGCCGGGCTCGAAGGACTCTGGGACGAGATGGGCCGCACGGGCGACGACTCCGAGCAGGATCGCCACGAGCAGTGCCGGAGCCGCCGGGAGCGCCACCGTCAGGACGAGGCATGCGCCCGCCACGGCGAGCGCCGCGAGAGCCCCGGGGACCACCGACCGCGCACGGGGGAGGGCGTCTTCGCGCTGCCCGCGCGGCGTCGGTGCAGGCCAGGACAGCGCGGTCGTTGCCGGTGGGACTGACGGGCGCTCGGCAGGGGCGTGCAGGTGGGGCGGGGTCACGACGACGACTCTGGTCGACGCGTGGCGCCCGCAGAACCCCGAGCTCGCTGTCGACCCCTAGCCTGAGGCTATGACCACAGATCCTGCCGCGAGCCGGCGCACACCGCTCGGGGCGCTCGAGCTGCTCGTCGCGATCGAGGCCCACGGCTCGATCACCGCGGCCGCGCACGCGCTCGGCATCGCGCAGCCGTCGCTCAGTGCCGGTCTGCGGCGCCTCGAACGCCAGACGGGACTCAGCCTGGTGACGCGGTCACCGGCGGGCACCGTCCTGACCGACCTCGGACGCCGCGTCGTCGGGCGTGCGCGGGATGTCATCTCCGCCTCGGACGCCTTCGAGGGCGAGGTCGCGGCGCTGCGGTCGGAGCAGGGCGGACGCCTGACGGTCGCGGCCAGCATGACGATCGCGGAGTACCTCGTGCCGCACTGGCTCGCAGCCCGGCCGGCGGGGGCGGCTGTCGTCGACCTCGACGTGGCCAACTCGCGCGACGTCATGGAGGCGGTCCTGCACGGCCGGGCTGACCTGGGGTTCATCGAGGGGCCGGACCTTGCCGACGGGCTGCGGACCCGGACGATCGGCCACGACACGTTGCTCGTCGTGGCCGCACCGGGCCATCCCTGGGCTGCGTTCCACCGCGCAGTCGGTGCCGCGGAGCTGGCCGCGGCACCGCTCGTGCTGCGTGAGGCCGGCTCTGGGACCCGCGCGACGCTCGAACGTGCCCTCGAGGCCGTGGGTCATCCGTTGGTCAGTACGCCGGCCCAGCTCGGCTCGACGGCTGCAGTGAAGTCGGTCGTGCAGGGCGGCCGGTCGGTCGCGGTGCTCTCGGCGCTCGCGGTCGCGGCCGAGATCGCGGCGGGCACGCTGCACGAGGTCCGGGTCGAGGGGGTCGACCTGCGGCGTGAGCTGCGCATGGTGTGGGCGCGGGGGCGACAGCCGGCCCCCGCGGCGCGTGAGCTCGCGGCCCTGGTCGTCGGGCTCACGCGCGACGACCAGGCTGCGGGTTCAGGTCAGCGGAAGCCGTTCGCCTCGGCCCAGGCCACGGCCTGAGCACGCGTCGAGACACCGATCTTGCGGTACACGCTGCGCACCTGGGACTTGACCGTGTTGCGCGTGACGAACAGGCGCGTCGCGATCTCCTCGAGGGTGACGTCCTCCGCGAGCTCGGCCAGGACGACTCGCTCGCGGCGGGTCAGGGGCTCGTTGAGCTGAGACGTCGCGCGTGTTGCCTCGAGCATGATCATCGTGTCCTCCGGTGTGCTGCACGGCGCCCGGGTGAAGGGCCCTGCGTGCCGTGGTCGAGCGGCTGTTACTAGAGGAGATCGACCGGTGGCGCGAATATGACGCGCTTTTCACCCATCAATCACCCGAGGCAGCTGCCGCGCGAGCTCCGACGGACACAAACGAAGGTAGAAGTGCAGGTCAGACAGATACGTCGATCATGAGAGGGTGATGAGATTCACCCGTTCGGGCTAGTGGCCGTCGGCTCCGGCGGTGGCCGCGTACTCCGCCGCTGACAGCAGCGGTCCGCGGGACGTGACGGTGACCTTGATCAGCCAGCCCTCGCCGTACGGGTCGGAGTTCACGAGCGCCGGATCATCGACCACGGCGCCGTTGATCTCGGTGACCGTTCCCGAGACGGGGGAGAAGAGCTCGGAGACCGACTTCGTCGACTCGATCTCGCCGATGACCGCACCTGCGACGATCTCGTCACCGACCGCGGGCAGCTCGACGTAGACGATGTCGCCGAGCGCGTCGGCGGCGGTCGCGGTGATCCCGACGGTCGCCGGGTCACCGCTGTCGAGCCACTCGTGCTCGGCGGTGTACTGCAAGTTGTCGGGAACGCTGCTCATCAGGTCTCCAGGTCGTGGACGGATATGGAGCGTGCGCGGCGCGCCACTCCTCAAGGTCTAGCGGGCTCGGCGGTAGAAGGGAAGTCGAACGACGCGCACCGGCTCGCGACGTCCGCGCACGTCGACCGCAAGGTCTGTCCCCGGGGCGCTCACCTCGGGGGTCACGTACGCCATCGCGATCGGGTGGCCGAGCGTGGGGGAGGGCGCGCCGGACGTCACGTGCCCGACGACGGGGGCGTCCGCGGCGGTCCCGGTGAAGACGTCGTACCCGTGGCGCGCGGCACGCCGGCCGAGACCCTCGAGCCCGACGAGCACCCGGGCGGGCTCCGACGTGTGCCGCGCGGCGAGGGCTGCGCGACCGACGAACGGGAGCGGCGACCCGTCGGGCGCGGTCTTCGTGAGGCGGACGACGCGACCCAGGCCCGCGTCGTAGGGGGTCGTCGTGCGGTCGAGCTCGTTGCCGTAGAGGGGCATCCCGGCCTCGAGGCGCAGGCTGTCCCGCGCCGAGAGCCCCGCGGGCACGAGCCCGTGCGGTGCGCCGGCCGCGAGCAGGTCGCGCCACAGCTGCACAGCGTGCTCGGCCGGCACGAACATCTCGAAGCCGTCCTCGCCGGTGTACCCGGTGCGCGCGACCAGGGCAGCGATCCCCGCGATCGTCGCGCGCGTCGCGGTGTAGTACCCGAGGCCGATGACCGCGGCCCGGTCCGCAGGTGCGGTGACCGACGCGACGATCTCCTCGGCGCGCGGACCCTGGACGGCGATGAGCGCGGTCGTCAGCGAGGCGTCGACCAGCTGCGCGTCGAACCCGGCCAGCCGGTCGGCCAGCGCCACCCGCACCACGAGGACGTTCGACGCGTTCGCCACGACGACGAACGACTCGGGCGCCAGGCGGTAGACGACGAGGTCGTCGATGACCCCACCGTCCTCCGTGACGATCATCGTGTAGCGCGCGCGGCCCACGTCGAGAGCGGAGAGGTCGCCGACGAGGGCGTAGTCGAGCGCCGCGGCGGCCTGTGGGCCGCTGATCTCGAGCTCGCCCATGTGGGACAGGTCGAACAGCCCCGCGGCTGTCCGGACCGCCACGTGCTCGGCCAGGTCGCCCGCGTACCGCAGCGGCATCTGCCAGCCCGCGAACGACGTCAGCGTGGCCCCCAGTGCGACGTGCTCGGCGTGCAGCGGGGACAGGATGTCGCTCACGGGAAGGCTCCGATCGGTCGGTGCGGTGGCGGTCATGTGTACGACTCGAGGGGCGGGCACGAGCACACGAGGTGCCGGTCGCCGTACGCGCCGTCGATGCGGCGCACCGGCGGCCAGTACTTGTCGGCGCGCAGGCTCGCGAGGGGGAACGCCGCGAGCTCGCGGCCGTACGGCTTGTCCCACGCGTCGGCGGCCACCGAGGCGGCCGTGTGGGGTGCGCCGCGCAGCGGGGACTCCTCGACCGGCCAGCTGCCCGCGGCGACCGCGTCGATCTCGCCGCGGATCGCGACGAGCGCGTCGACGAACCGGTCGAGCTCCGCGAGGTCCTCGCTCTCGGTCGGCTCGATCATGAGCGTCCCGGGGACGGGGAACGACAGCGTCGGGGCGTGGAACCCGTAGTCCATCAGTCGCTTCGCGACGTCCTCGGCGGTCACGCCGGTCTCGGCCGTGATCGGGCGCAGGTCGACGATGCACTCGTGGGCGACGAGGCCGTTCGGGCCCGTGTACAGGACCGGGTACGAGTCGTGGAGCCGCGTCGCGAGGTAGTTCGCGGCAAGCACGGCGGTCTCGGTCGCGCGGCGCAGACCCTCACCGCCCATGAGGGCCACGTACGCCCAGGAGATCGAGAGGATGCCCGCGGAGCCGAACTGCGCCGCCGTGACCGGCGCCGGGGCACCGCCCTCAGCAGCGCCGCCCGCAGCGCCCGCAGCCGCGAGCGGGTCGCCCGGCAGGTAGGGGACGAGGTGCGCGCCGACGCCGATC
>DASVMA010000071.1:0-10019 GCA_036384595.1 Cellulomonas sp.
TCATGGCGGCCGCCCTCTCGGAGGGCTCGGCCAACAACTGGCTCTCGCTCGCGGTGGTCGACGGGTTCGGGCGCGCAGAAGCCGTCGGCGCGGTCGTGCTGGCGGTCTTCATCGGGTCGATGACGCTCGTGCGACTGCTCGGCACGCGTCTCATCGACCGCTTCGGTCGCGTCGCGGTCCTGCGGGTCTCGGGCCTCGTCGCGCTGGCGGGCCTCCTGCTGTTCGGCCTCGCCCCGACGTTGCCCCTCGCGGCCGTCGGCGTGATGGCCTGGGGCTTCGGTGCCGCACTGGCGTTCCCGATCGGGATCGCCGCCGCGTCGGACGACCCGATGCGGGCCGCGGCGCGCGTGTCGGTCATCTCCGCGTTCTCCTCGGTGGCGTCGCTCGCGGCGCCCCCGTTGCTCGGCCTGGTCGCGCAGTCGATCGGGATCCGCCACGCACTTCTGCTCATCGCGGCGGCGATGGTCGTGAGCGTGCTGCTCGCGCGCTCGGTCGGCCGCCCCGAGCAGGGCACACTCGACGCAGTGACCACCGTGACCTCTTCGACAGGTGAGACCGCCGTGACCCCTTCGCCAGCCATGACCGCTGAGCCGATGCCGCTGCCGGTGCAGCTGTCGGCGGTCCTGCCCCGCCCCCGCATCGCTCCGAGCCTGGCGGGTCGGTCGTGACCGCGGCCCCCGCCCGGACGTCGGTCCGGACCTCGACCGATCCGGCGGTGCGAGCCGCCTCGCGCGCGGTGTTCGCCGTCTTCGTGCTCAACGGCTTCAACTTCTCGAGCTGGGCCGCCCGCCTGCCCGCGGTGCGCGACGGCCTCGGCCTGACCCCGAGCCGGATCGGTCTGCTGCTGCTCATCGGCTCGATCGGGTCGTTGCTCGCGCTGCCGCTCTCGGGCCTGCTCGTGACGCGGCTCGGGGCCCCCCGAACGGTGCTGGGCTTCGCGATCCTCAACGCGTCGGGCCTCACGCTCGCGTCCGTCGGTGTCGCGACCGGGCAGGTCGTCGTCGTCGGGATCGGCCTCGTGATGTACGGCGTGGGGACCGGGGTCTGGGACGCCGCGATGAACCTCGAGGGCGCGATCGTCGAGCAGCGTCTGGGTCGCACGATCATGCCGCGCTACCACGCGGGGTTCTCCATCGGCACCGCTGCGGCGGCGGGTGTCGCGGCGATCGCGGCGTGGCTGCACGTGCCCGTCGTCGTGCACCTGCCCGTCGTGCTGGTCCTGACGACGCTCGGGGTCGTGTGGGCCGTGCGCCAGTTCCTCCCGACGCCGACCGGCCACGGTGCGGCGCACGCGGGCGAGCCGACCGTGCACGCGGCCTCCGAGGGCCGCATGCGCCGTGCCTTCGGTGCCTGGCTCGAGGGTCGCACGCTGCTCATCGGGCTCGTCGTGCTGGCAGCCGCCCTGACCGAGGGGTCCGCCAACGACTGGGTCGCGCTCGCCGTCGTCGACGGCTTCGGCAAGGACAACGCCGTCGGCGCCCTCACGTTCGGGCTGTTCGTGACCGCGATGACGGCGATGCGGTTCCTGGGGACGCGACTGCTCGACCGGTACGGGCGGGTCGTCGTCCTGCGCCTGTGCTCGGGTCTCGCCCTCGCCGGCCTGCTGCTGTTCGCCCTGGTCAGCGAGGACATGATGTGGCTCGCGCTCGTCGGGGTGGTGCTGTGGGGGATGGGTGCCGCGCTCGGGTTCCCCGTCGGGATGAGTGCCGCGAGCGACGACCCGCTGCGCGCGGCGGCCCGCGTGAGCGTCGTCTCGACCATCGGCTACTCGGCGTTCCTCGCCGGACCGCCCCTGCTGGGGATGCTGGCGCAGCACGTGGGCTACCGCCACGCGCTCCTCGCGATCGCGATCCCCGTCGTCATCGGCCTGGGCGTCATCCGGGCGGCTGCACCCGTCCGGGCTAACCTGACGCAGTGACGACCTCGACCCGGACCACCCCGACGCTCGCGGAGCTCACGACGCTGCGGGTCGGCGGACCGGCGGGCCGGTACGTGGAGACGTCGAGCGAGGCCGAGCTGATCGAGGCCGTGCGATCGGCCGACGACGCGGGCGAGCCGTTGCTCGTGCTCGGTGGCGGCTCGAACGTCCTCGTGTCCGACGCGGGCTTCGACGGCGTCGTCGTCCGCGACCTGCGCACCGGGGTGACTTCCCCGGACCACTCGGCGTGCGCGGGCGTGACGGTCCTCGTGCCGGCCGGCACCCCGTGGGACGACGTCGTCGCGCACGCCGTCGCGACGCGGCTGTACGGCGTCGAGGCGCTGTCGGGCATCCCGGGGTCGACGGGCGCGACGCCGGTGCAGAACGTCGGGGCCTACGGCCAGGAGGTCGCGCAGTCGATCGCGACGGTGCGGACGTGGGACCGGGCGCGTGGACGGGTCCGGACGCTCGCGTTCGTCGACCTCGCGTTCGGCTACCGGACCTCGCTGCTCAAGCGCTCGATGCGTGTCGACCCGGCCGACCCGCGCTCACCGTGGTCGCCGACGCCGCGCTACGTGGTGCTCGACGTGACGCTCCAGCTGCGCGTCGGCCCGCTCTCCGCGCCGATCGCGTACGCCGAGCTCGCCAGGGCCCTCGACATCGCCGTCGGCGAGCGGGCACCCCTGGCCGACGTGCGCGCCGCGGTGCTCGCGCTGCGGACGGGCAAGGGCATGGTCCTCGACGCGGCCGACCCGGACACGTCGAGCGCGGGGTCGTTCTTCACCAACCCGGTTCTCACCCCGGCGGACGCCGCCCTGCTGCCCGACGACGCACCGCGCTACCCGGCAGGCGCCGACATGGTCAAGACGAGCGCGGCCTGGCTCATCGAGCGGGCGGGGTTCGGTCGCGGGTACGGGCTGCCGGGGCCCGCCGCGGTGTCGACCAAGCACACGCTCGCGCTCACGAACCGCGGCGGTGCGCGCGCGGAGGACGTCCTGACGCTCGCCCGCACGATCCGGGACGGTGTGGCCACGCGGTTCGGGATCGTCCTCGAGGCCGAGCCCGTGCTGGTCGGTGCCACGCTCTGACAGGGTGCGACCACACCGCGTGTGGCACAGGTCACAGCCGGGTGCGGTGATCTGCGCGCCCCGCCGGACATGATCAGGTATGGCACCTCTCTCTCGGATCGGCGCGCGCGGCTCGGTCGCTCGGCGCCTCGTCGCGGCGGCGGCGCTGGCCCTCGCCGCGCTCGTCCTCGTGTCGCCGTCGGTCGCAGCCGATGCGGGGTCCCCGACCGTGCCGCCGGGGGAGCGGGTCGTCACCACGACCAGCCAGGACGACGGCGCCATCCTCGTCACGACGGCCGAGGTCGGGACGCTGTCGATCAGCGACTGCCTCACGGGGTACACGTGCATCTGGAGCTCGCCGTTCTACGCGGGAACCCTCGTGCAGTACAGGCTGCCTGGGCACTACATCCAGCTGCCGTCGTTCCCGATCGGCTCGTACGCGAACCGCTACGAGAAGCGGGCGACGTTCTACGAGACGGTCGGCGGCGGGGGTCACAGCACGTGCGCCCTCCCCGGTGCGTCGAACCCCGCGGTGTCGGGCTGGTTGAGCGCAGCCCGGTCGGTCTACCAGAGCACGACGGCGTCGAGCTGCTGACGGCCCATGCCCCCTCGGCCAGCCCCCAGAGCTGTGCAGACCCTGCCCCCTAGACTCGACGCGACGGGGAGGCGGGGCGTGGACGAGGACCAGTTCGCAGCGATGTTCGCCGACCTGTACCCCGTCGTGCTCGGGTACGCCGCGCGACGCACGGACTGGCACGTCGCCGAGGACATCGCCTCCCAGACGCTCGCGATCGCCTGGCACCGCGGTGACGTCCTGCCGGCCGACCGCGGCGGCCGGTGCGCCTGGCTGATCGTCGTCGCCCGCAACCTCCTCGCGAACTCGCAGCGCTCCCGGCTCCGGGCCGCCCACCTCGACGTGCGGATCCGCGCCGGGCTCGCCGCGGGTGTCCCGATGGTCGAGCTCGACCCCGCAGCGATCGTCGTCGACCGCATGGCCGCCTCCACCGCCATGCGCCGGCTCACCCCCCGCGACCAGGAGATCCTCCAGCTCGTCGCCTGGGACGGCCTCGACCTGACGGGGCTCGCGCGCGTCCTGGGATGTTCGTCGACCGCCGCGGCGACGCGCCTGCACCGGGCCCGCCGCCGGCTCGAGCTGCTCCTGCGGGCCGGGCATCACGACCTGGACGACGACGGCGCCCTGCCGACCCTCTCGAGCGACGCTGCGGGCGGTCCCGACACCGACGGCCGGGGTCTCCCGGCAGTTCCGCCGCTGCGATGAACGACGCCGAGCTTCTCCGGGTCCGGCGCCTGCTGGACGGGACGAACCCCGTCCCCGAGCGGGTCGTCGAGGGTTCCGACGCGCGCGCTGCCGGGCGCCAGGCTCTCGCGCGGATCATCGCGACCGCCCCGGACCCGTCGTCGGCGCGGATCCCCGGCGACGTGCGGGCCGCCGCGCGCGGCGGTGCCGGCCGGTACCGCGTGCAGCGTCGGATCGCTCTGGGTGCGATGGCCGCATGCATCCTCGTCGCGATCGGGATCGTCGTGAACCCCGGGGCCCCGGCCGCGGTCGCCACGATGCCGCCCCCGCTGCGCTACGACCTCGTGGCGGACGGCGACATCGCGACGGCCGTCGGTGCCGCGGCGGCGCCCGTCCTCACCGGGTTCTCGACCGTGGCAGCGGGGCGCGCCGAGGCCCCCCGCACGGGTGAGCTGCAGTACGTGCGGTCGGAGCGGTGGACCTTCGTCTCGGTGCAGGGCGGTGACCAGAGCGGTGCCGCGGTCGTGCCGAGCGCGGTCCTGACGTGGGTCTCACCGGACGGTTCGTTGCGGCGGTTGACGCAGTCAGGCAAGCCGCTCCTGCTCAACGGGACGTTCACCTTGCCCGCCGAGGGGCAGTCCGCCGACGGGGCCGCGAGCGACGGGATCGAGCAGTACGGACCCGGGTCGAGCCGCGCTCCCGACGTCGCGGCGCTGGCGAGCATGGAGCCCGACGCGCTGCGCGCGACTCTCCTCGAGCGCGCCGGTTGCGTCACACCGGGCCAGCCGATCGCTCCGTGCCTGCTCGACGGCGTCGCGCGGATTCACGACGACGCGGTCGTGACCGGTCAGGTCGACGCAGCACTGTGGTCGCTGCTCGCCGCGGACCCGACGATCATCACGCTCGGCCACGTCGCCGACCGGGCAGGGCGCGACGACGTCGCCGTGACGACGGCCGTGGACGTCAAGACACCCGTGCGCACCATCCTGCTGATCGACCCGGTCACGGCCTCGCTCGTCGGGGTCGAGCAGGTGCTGCTCTCCGAGGACGCCGGCTACGGCGTCGCTGCACCTGCGGTGATCGGGTTCGTGGCGTTCCTCGAGGAGGCCTGGGTCGTCGACCCCGTGGGGCTGTCGCGGGGCACCTGAGCGTCGGGTCGCGGTTCGTGACGCATGAGAGCGCCGCGGACCAGCGCGAGGGCCGCCTCGTCGGACAGGCCCGCGGCCCGTGCCGTGGCGACGTAGGTCCGCGCGGCCTGCTGGCCGGCGGCATCGGCCGACGCGACGCCTGAGGCCACGGTCGTCCCGGCTCGGCGACGGGTCGTCACGACACCCGCCGCCTCCAGCTCGCGGTAGGCGCGCGCGACCGTCCCGGCGGCCACGCCGAGGTCGGTCGCGAGCGCACGGATGGTCGGGAGGTGGTCGCCGGGCGTGAGGCGTCCGGCCGCGACGTGCGCGACGACCTGGAGCCGGATCTGCTCGAACACGGGCACGCTCGACGCGAGGTCGACCTCGAGGAGGAGGCTCATCAGCCGACCGGACCGCTCGCGGTCCGCACCACGCGTGCAGCGGCCATCGCTCCCCGGGCCGGTGCTGCGACCGCAGTGAGCAGGATCGTCACGGGTCCGGCGACCGCGACAGCGAATCCGAGCAGCAGGAGGCTCGTGCCGCCCGCGACGAGACCGACGCTCGAGCGGGCGAGCCCGTCGACCTCGATGGTCCCGACGTTGCGCAGGGCGCTCCCGGCGACGATCAGGACCCCCGCGAGGGTCCAGGCGAGCACCAGCCCGGTACCCCGGAGGACGCGCAGGGACGACAGGGTGCGCAGCGCGAGGTCGTCGGCGGGCGCGGTGTCCACGACCACCGGACGTCGTGCGACGAGCCGCAGGACGATCTCGGTCGCCACGACGACGACGGCGGTCGCCGCGAGGAGCGGGGCTCCGAAGAACCAGCCGGGGAACGGACCCGCGGCGCTCGACGACGACGCGTCCCACACGCGCTCGATGTTGCGCCCGTTGCCGGGGGCGAGGCCGCACGCGACGAGCACCAGCGCGAGACCGCCGGCCCACGCCCAGGTGAGGCGACGCAGCCCGACGGGCGCGATCATGCGGACGGTCCGTGGCGTGAGCGGCGCGCGCCGTACCGACCCGCTCGGACGCGGCCAGGTGAGCTCGCCAAGGGACTGCACTGCCAGGAAGGTCGCCCCCGCGAGCGTTGGTGTCAGGCCGATGAGCACGCCGGTGCCGAGACCGCTGGTGAGGGAGGGTGTGAGCGCCTGGATCACGACCAGGGCGGCGACGAGACCGACCCAGGCGAGCGCGTTGATGCCTCGCGCGTGCCGCCGCGCGGCGACGAGCGCCGAGCTGGGGGTTGCGTCCCGCTCGCGACGGGTCGGCCGGTGGGCGAGGGCAATCACGACCACGGCGACCACGACAGCGAGCGCGATCGGGAGCAGGACGAGCAGACCGACGACGGCCACCGACATGACGAGCTCCGATCAATGAGTTAGTACATTGATACAATCGTCTCGCCGCGCTGGTGTCAAGCAGCGGGTCACGGGTGCACCGGCTCGGGTCCTCCTGCGTCAGGCGGGTGCGGCCAGCCAGGCGTCGACCCCAGCGAGCAGGCGGGCCCGTGTCGCGTCCGAGGCTCGGCTCGCGCGGATCGACCCCCGCGCCAGCTCGGCGAGCTCGACGTCGCCGAACCCGTGCACGTCGCGAGCGACCTCGTACTGGGCGACGAGCCGCGAGCCGAACAGCAGAGGGTCGTCGGCGCCGAGCGCGACCGTCGCGCCGGCCTCGACGAGCAGGCGCAGCGGGACGTCCGCAGCGTGCCGGTACACGCCGAGGGAGACGTTCGAGGCAGGACACACTTCGAGCGCGACACCGCGCTCGACGATGCGCGCGAGAACGGCCGGGTCCTCCGCCGCACGGACGCCGTGCCCGAGGCGGTCGGGAGCGAGGTGGTCGAGCACGGCGTCGATGTGGGCCGGTCCGAGGAGCTCGCCGCCGTGCGGCACGAGCGTGAGCCCAGCCCGCCGGGCGACAGCGAACGCCGCCGCGAACTCGGACGTCTCGCCGCGACGCTCGTCGTTGCTCAGGCCGAACCCCACGACCTGACCCGGCCCGTCGCCCGCGTGCGCCGCCGCGAGCCGTGCCAGCGTCCGCGCGTCGAGCGGGTGCCGCATCCGAGATGCCGCGACGATGACGCCGACCTCGATGGCACTGGCCTCGCTCGCCGCGCGTGCTGCGTCGAGCACGATCTCGAGGGCCGGGGTGATTCCTCCGACGTAGGGCGCGTAGGAGGTCGGGTCGACCTGGATCTCGAGGCGGCCCGAACCCTCGGCGGCGTCGTCGGCTGCGGCCTCGGTGACGATGCGACGCAGGTCGTCCTCGCTCCGCACGCACGCCCGCGCGGCGTCGTAGAGCCGCTGGAACCGGAACCAGCCGCGCTCGTCGGCCGGGAGCCGCAGCGGGTCGCCGTCGAGAAGGGCGGGCGGGAGCCGCACCCCGCGTGCCGCCGCGAGCGCCGCCAGGGTCGGCACGCGCATCGACCCGGTGAAGTGCAGGTGGAGGTGCGCCTTGGGGAGGAGGGCTACGTCACGCACGCCGTCAGTGTGCCAGGAGGCGTGCGAACATCAGGACTCCCGTGCGGCCGCGGTCAGCCGTCGGACGTCGCGGGCTGCGCCGTGGCGTCGACGAGGCGGTAGCCGACGCCCCGGACGGTGTCGAAGTGCTCCGCACCGAGCTTCTTGCGCAGGTACCGCACGTACACGTCGACGACGTTGGACCCGGGGTCGAAGTCGTACCCCCACACCAGCGACAGCAGCTGCTCGCGGCTCAGGACGTGCCCGGGATGCCGCAGGAACGTCTCAGCCAGCGCGAACTCGCGAGCCGACAGGTCGACCTCGCGGTCGCCCACACGCATCCGCCGCGTCTGGAGGTCGAGCTGGAGCCCCCCGTGCGCGAGGGTCGTGCCCTCGCCGGCGCCCGGCGACGTCCGCAGCCGGAGCCGTACGCGGGCGAGCAGCTCCTCGAAGCGGAACGGCTTGGCCATGTAGTCGTCGGCACCCTGCTCGAGGCCGGCGACGGTGTCCGTGACGGAGCTGCGCGCGGTCAGGATGAGGACGGGGATCTGTTCGCCGGCCTCCCTGAGCTGGCGCAGCACGTCGAACCCGTCCATGTCAGCCAGGCCGAGGTCGAGGATCAGCAGCGCGTAGTCCCCGGACCGGGCGAGCGTGAGGGCCTCGCCGCCCGTGGGGACGTTCGTCGTCTCGAAACCCGCGGTGTGCAAGCCCTTCGCGATGAACGCGGCGATGCGCTCCTCGTCCTCGGCGATGAGGATCTGTGTCATCTCTGCTCCAACAGCTCGATGTCCGTGAGTCGACCGCCGAGCGCGAGCCCGACGGCTGGCAGGTCGAGAACGAAGACGGCCCCGGTGCCCGAGCCATGAGGTGGCTCTTCGAGCCGGACCGTGCCGTGGTGGGCCGCGGCGATCGCCGCGACGATCGGGAGCCCGAGCCCGACACCCCCGTCGGCGCGTCGCCCGGTCCGATCCGCGCGGCCGCGCTGGAACCGCTCGAAGATGGCGTCCACCTCGTCGGGCGGCACCCCCGGGCCCTCGTCGCGGACCCAGAGCAGGACGCGGTCGACCGTGACCTCGCTCCCGATGCGGATCGTGGTGCCCTCGGCGGAGAACCGCACCGCGTTCGCGAGCAGCTGCAGCCACGCCTGCGTGATCCGCTGCGAGTCGATGCAGACGGTCGCGTCGGCGCGCGCTGCGACCTGCCACCGACGCCGGCCGAGCCCGCGAGCCTTGTCGAGCACGTCGTCGGTGAGCCGGCCGACATCCGTCGGGGCGAGGCGGACGAAGTCGGGCCGGTCGGCGGTGGCGAGCGTCACGAGGTCGTCGACGAGCCTGCGCATGCGGTCGAGCTCGTCGAGCGCGAGCGCCTGCGTGGCCCGCACGTCCTCCGGGTCGTCCGGGTCGAGCAGCTCGAGGTGGCCGCGCACGATCGTCAACGGCGTACGCAGCTCGTGCCCGACGTCGTCGAGGAGCTCGCGCTGCGAGCCGAACGCGCTCTGGAGGCGGTCGAGCATGTCGTTG
Organism: Cellulomonas sp.; assembly: GCA_036384595.1. Taxonomy (GTDB): domain Bacteria; phylum Actinomycetota; class Actinomycetes; order Actinomycetales; family Cellulomonadaceae; genus Cellulomonas_A. Next base: position 9,349 of record DASVMA010000071.1, read on the forward strand.
ACGGTGCGGGCGAGATCGGACAGGTCGTCCGTCCCCGTGACCGGGATCCGCTCGGACAGGTCCGACTCCGTGATCTGCCGGGCGGTGTCGCGGAGGAGTCGGACCGGGCTGAGCAGGCGCCCGATGACGAGCCAGGCGACGACGGCGATGATCAGCAGCGAGCCGATCGCGACGATCGCGTACGTCGCATAGGTCGAGGTCAGCCGCGCGACCTCGGCGCCCCTGTCGACTGCCACGACGAACAGCCCGGTGTGCGGGTCGCCCGTGACGGCGACGGGGATGGCGACGAGCCGGTACTGCGTCACGGCTGTGCTGACGGTGCGCAGCTCGACCGCCGAGCCGGGAGGGATCGCGGCGAGGACCCGGACCAGCTGGGGGTCCGCCTCGAGTCGCAGCGGGACGGAGCTGGAGGCGAGCCAGTGCGGTGTGCCGTCGAGGAACGCGATCACGCCCTCGTTCTCGGTGAGGCCACGGCGCTGGACGGCGTCATGCAGGAGGTCCTCGACCGTCGTGAACTCGGCCTGGGCCTTCACCGGTTGCGGACCTGAGGTTGCGGCGGTGCGCAGGATGTCGACCGCACGGCGCAGCGAGTCGTCGATGCGCGCATCCGTGCGTTGGGCCTGCAGCGCCGAGGCTGCTGCGCCCGCGATGAGGACGGCGAGCGCGGCGAG
>DASVMA010000072.1:0-3681 GCA_036384595.1 Cellulomonas sp.
CAAGGGCCCCGAGGTGCTCGAGTCCACGCGCAGGGTCGACACGATCGTGCTCGACAAGACCGGCACGGTCACGACCGGCCGGATGACGCTGGTCGACGTGGTCGCCGCCCACGGCGAGGACGTCGCCGAGGTGCTGCGCCTGGCCGGCGCGCTCGAGCACGCCTCGGAGCACCCGATCGCGCGGGCCGTTTCCCTGGCGGCTGCGGAGCACGGACCGCTGCCGACTCCCGAGGACTTCGCCAACCTCGAGGGACTCGGCGTCCAGGGCATCGTCGAAGGACACGCGGTGCTGGTCGGCCGACCCCGGCTGCTCGAGGAGTGGTCGCAGCACCTGCCGGCCTCGCTGGCGCGGGCACTCGACGACGCGCAGTCCGGCGGCGGTACGGCGGTCGCAGTCGGCTGGGACGGTGCCGCCCGCGGACTCCTGGTCGTCGCCGACGAGCCGAAGCCGACCTCGGCGGCGGCCATCGCGGGGTTCCGCGACCTCGGCCTGCGCCCGATCCTGCTGACCGGCGACCACGCGACGGTGGCTCGGTCGGTCGCCGCCCGGGTCGGCATCGCGCCCGAGGACGTCATCGCCGACGTGCTCCCCGCAGACAAGGTCGACGTGGTGAAGCGGCTGCAGGCCGAGGGCCGCGTCGTCGCGATGGTCGGCGACGGCGTCAACGACGCCGCCGCGCTGGCCCAGGCCGACCTCGGCCTCGCGATGGGCACCGGCACCGACGTGGCGATCGAGGCCAGCGACCTCACCCTCGTCCGCGGCGACCTCCGGGTCGCGGTCGACGCGATCCGGCTCAGCCGCCGTACCCTCGCGACGATCAAGGGCAACCTCTTCTGGGCCTTCGCCTACAACGTCGCCGCGCTGCCCCTGGCCGCGGCCGGCCTCCTCAACCCCATGCTCGCCGGCGCCGCGATGGCGTTCAGCTCGGTCTTCGTGGTCAGCAACAGCCTGCGGCTGCGGAGGTTCCGCGCGGCGTGAGGGCGCGGATCGCCCGGCGTGCTCAGCTCGCCCGGACCAGCAGCGGCATCAGGTTCCGGACTTCGTCGGCGAGCAGGTCGAGCGTCTCCTCGCCGTCGGCGTAGGCAAGCAGGGTCTGCTGGAAGAGACCGTCGATCATCCCGTACACCGCTGAGGAGTTCGTCGCGATCGGCGGCCGGCCGACGAGCTCGGCGTACCGGTCCACGACGCGCCAGATCATCTCCTCCAGCGTGCGGTTGATCGTGGTCACGACCTCGCGCAGCCGGGGTTCGAACATGCTCTGGGAGCGCAGGTCGTACCAGAGTCGGTGCATCGGGGCTTCGTCGCGGATCGTCTCGGCCAGCTTCGCCGCGAAACCTTCGATCAGCTCCTCCGGCGTGGTCGAGTCGGCGAGCACGCCGTCGTAGCGCTGCACGCACTGGGCCTTGTAGTACTGCACGGCGTGGACGACCAGGTCGATCTTGTCGTCGAAGTGGTCGTGCACGGTCTCCAGCGAGAGCTCCGCGCTGTCGGCGATGTCGCGGAGGCTGGCGCGCGTGTAGCCGAGCTCGCCCAGGGTGACCAGCGCTGACTCAGCGAGCTGGTCACGGCGGGCGCCCTTGTCAGCTGACACGAACTCGGCCACGACTTCCCCCTCACTCGCGTGTCGTCCACGGTACTGCTGCGCCGACCCCGGCGGGAAGGAGTGCCGCCGTCAGGCAGCGGCGCCAGGCCCGGGCAGCACGTCGACGTCCCGGGCATGCATCGGCTCCCCGCATTGGCTGCAGCGCGGGTCGACGTGGCTGACCTCGCCGCAGGCGTGGTGTCGGTACAGGACCGGCGGGCCGGCCTCGCCGGCGAGCCACTTGTCGCCCCAGCCGACCATCACCATGAGGACGTCGAACAGCTCGGTCCCCCGGTCCGTGAGGTGGTACTCGTACCGGGGTCGGTTGTCGTACGGGCGCCGCTCGAGGACCCCGTGCTCGACGAGGTGGTTGAGCCGCTCGGTCAGGACCTTCCGGGAGATGCCGAGGTCCTGCTGGATCTGCTCGAAGCGGTGCATGCCGACGAAGACGTCGCGGATCACCAGCGGCGTCCAGGGCTCGCCCATCACGTCGAGGGTGCGGGCGATCGAGCACGCCATGTCGCCGAAGTTCGTGCGCTGCATGGAGTCAGCCTAGCATTCGGGGTTCCCTCAAGGAACTTTGCATGCTACGGTCACAGAGTCTCTTGAAGGAACGCCGAAAGGAATCCCGATGACCACCACGCTCGCCTCGGCCCTCGACCCCGACCTCGCCGCCGTGCTCGACGGCAGCCCGATCGCCCACGTCGCCACCCTCCTGCCCGACGGCGCACCGCACTCGGTGCCCGTGTGGGTCGGGACCCACGAGGGTCACGTCGTGATCATGACGGGGCCGGGCTCGCAGAAGGCCCGCAACCTCCGGCGTGATCCGCGCGTCGCGATCTCCCTGACGCCGGCGGCCAACCCGTTCTCCCCGGTCGTGCTGCGCGGCCGCGTCGTCACCTGGCTGTCCGGTGAGGAGGGCTGGCGTGTCGTCGACGCGCTCGCCGAGAAGTACATCCACGCGCCGTACGACCGCAGCCAGGATCGGGTCGTCGCGATGATCGCGGTCGACCGCCAGCGGATGGGAATGTGAGCGCCGTGAACGCCGTCACCGATGCCGAGATCGAGGCACTGGCCGCGACCGCCAGGCCGTTCAGCCTGGTGCGGCTGAGCTGGGCGCCGGGCCGCCACCAGCCGGGCGCCGACGCGATCGAGCGCGAGCACCAGCGCCGGATGGTGTCGCTGCGGGCCGAGGGCACGATCGCCGTCCTCTGCCCGGTGCAGTCCGACGGGCTCTGCGGGGTCGCGATCCTGACCCAGACCCCGGAGCAGGCTCGCGAGACGATGGCCGCCGACCCCTGCGTGCAGGCCGGGATGATGACGGTCGACGTGCTGCCCTGCGTCGGGTTCCCGGGAGACTCGCTGCCCAGCTGATGGTGTTGCCCTGGAGCGGCCCGGGGGGCATACCCATCCGTTCGGAATGCATGCGCCCGGCGCGGAAGTTTCGTTCGGCGGGCTGCGCGTTCATCGGGATCGGACGTGGGCGGCAGACTGAGCCTGGGTGCTCGGCGACCAGGCCGCCCTCACTCGTCAGCTGGCGGGGCCTGCAGCAGACGTCGCGGCGAGTGGTCGGGACGCTGACGCAGACCGTCGGGCTCGAGACGCCACACTGGGCGGGTGGCGCACACGCTGATCCTGCTCAGGCACGCCAAGTCGGACTGGTCGGGCCTCGAGTCCGACGTCGACCGCCCGCTCGCGAGGCGCGGTCTGCGGCAGGCGCCGGGGACGGGCAAGTGGCTCGCAGCGCACGTCGACCGGATCGACCTGGCGGTCGTCTCGACGGCGGTCCGTGCCCGCACCACCTGGGATCTCGTCGCGGCCGAGCTCGGCGTAGCGCCGCCGGCGCGACTCGAGGACGACGCGTACGCCGCGTCGGCAGACGAGCTGCTCGCGATCGTCCGCAGTCTCGACGAGTGGCTCGGTACCGTCGTACTCGTCGGCCACAACCCAGGGCTCGAGGACCTCGCCGAGACGCTCACCGGAGAAGACGTGCGCCTGCCGACGTCGGCGGTCGCGGTGATCGAGCTCGACGACCGGTGGCTCGACGCGGCCCGGGCACAGGCGCGGCTGGTCACCGCGGGACGTCCGCCGGCCACAG
>DASVMA010000073.1:0-4728 GCA_036384595.1 Cellulomonas sp.
GGTCCCGCGGCCCTGACCGCGCTCGCGGTCGACGGCCGGCTGCGCCGGTCGGCGCTGGTGGACGTCTCCGACGCCGGCAGCTTCGCCGACGCGGTGGTGGCCGTCCCGCGTCCCGTCGTCTGGGCAGCGCTCGGCGACCTGTCCCTCGATCCCGACCTTCCGATGGGTGCCGAGGTGGTGACCGTCGCGCCCGGGATGGTCGGCGGCCACGACCTCGTGCTCGCCGTGGGGGAGGACCCGGTGCGCCGCATCCAGGCCGCGGTGCGTGGCACCTGGGGCATGGCGTTCCTCGTCGTCGACCAGCCGACGGACGCGCGCGGCTGGACGGCCGTGGTCCGGCAGGCGGGCCTCACCGGCCTCGGGGTCGTCGTGCAGGTCGGGGCGGACCTGAGCCCGCTCGGCCGGTGGTGGATCGAGCGCACGGACCACATCGCGTGGGCGCTGTGCTCGCCCGAGCGGCTGGCGCTGGGGTCGCTGCCGGAGCGCGAGTGGCACGAGGTCGAGGTCGAGCAGGCGCGGGTCAGCGACGACGAGTGGACCGCCGTGCTCGGCGGCCTCCCGCGCGAGGGCCGACGCCTCACGGCTCATCAGCTGCAGCTGGTCGTCGGCGCAGCGCCGTCGCTGAGGGCTCCGGCGGACGCGCTGCACCGCCTCGCCGACGGGCCGATGGCGGGCAGCGTCCGGCGCATCACCCCGAGCGTCACGTGGGACGACCTCGTCGTCGGCCCGACGCACCTGGCACGGCTCCGGGAGCTGACCGCGCGCTACCGGTACCGCAGCACGGTGTTCGGCACCTGGGGTCTGGCCGAGATGCCGTCGCCGGGCCTCGTCGCGCTGTTCGGCGGCCCGTCGGGCACCGGCAAGACGATGACCGCCGAGGTGATCGCCGCGGACCTGGGTGTCGACCTGCTGCGCGTCGACCTGCAGGCCGTCGTCTCGAAGTACATCGGGGAGACGGAGAAGAACCTCGAGCTCATCTTCGCGGCCGCGTCGTCGGGCGACTGCGTGCTGCTGTTCGACGAGGCCGACGCGCTCTTCGGCACCCGCGCCAAGGTCAGCGACGCCCGCGACCGCTACGCGAACCTCGAGGTGTCCTTCCTCCTGCAGCGCCTCGAGACCTATGACGGGTTCGTCGTCCTCACGACGAACTTCCAGGGCAACATCGACCCCGCGTTCCTGCGGCGGGTGCACGCGAGCGTCCACTTCACGATGCCGAACCCGGCCGAGCGCCTCGCGATCTGGCAGCGGGCCCTCGCGCGCGCACCGCTCGACGGTGTCGACCTCGGCTTCATCGCGGAGCGCCTCGACCTGTCCGGCGGCGCGATCCGCAACGCGGCGCTGACCTCGGCGTTCCTGGCGGCCTCGGACGGCGGCGTGGTGCGGATGGAGCACCTGGTCCGCGGCCTGGCGAGCGAGCTGTCGAAGCTCGGCCGGCGCGCGACGCCGGAGCTCTTCGGCGCGTGGCACCACCTCGTGCCGGACGCGGGCTAGCTGCCCCGACCAGGCCCAGCAGCGTCCGGAGCGACCCGGCAGGTCTGGCTCAGGCCTCGAGCGTCTTGACGCTCCCCGGCATGGTCATCGAGATGACCCCGCCGAACCCGCACGTGCACGTCGCACCCAAGGTGAGCGCGGGCTTCCCGCCGATGAGCGTGGTCGTCGCGCCGCCCACCCAGGGCATCGTCGCGGGGATGCACGGCATCGGGGTGAGCACGCCGAGAGCCGCGGCGGTCGCGGCGAGCACCTGCGGGTTGCCGAGGCTCATGCACATGCCGAACGGTGGGATGTTCAGGAACGGCGCCATGTCGGTGATGGTGGCGGCCGGCTTGCCCTCGATCAGCACGCGGGCGATCGGGAGGACGACCAGGGTCGACGGGGCGGCCCCCATGCTGCACTGGAGCATCGCTGTCGCGGCTGCCGCGGGCTTGCCCATGGTTGTTCCTCTCGTCGGGACGGCGACCTGCGCCGTCCGCCGGTCCTACAGCCCTGAACCCTTGACCGACGACGTGCGCGTCGCGCCCGTCGTGGTGATGAAGCAGGCCACGTCCCTGTCCTCGCCCGCCTGCCACCCCCGCGCGGAGGGCAGCAGGTACGTGAAGAAGAGCGACGAGTCGCGGTAGTCGGACCCGACGTACGCGGAGAACGCGTCGAGGCAGGCTCCGTCGGCGAACGCCTTGAGCACGGCGTCACCGGGGTACGGGGCCGCCGTCGAGGTGCCCGCCGTGCCGGAGTACGTGACCAGGGCGTAGACCTCCTGCTGGTGGGGCTGGGTGCAGGCGACGACGTTCAGGTCCTTGACCTCGGCGGCGATCGTCGTCGGCGCGACCACGCAGTCGCCGGGCTTGACCGCCAGCGCCGAGACGACCTGGATCTTGTCGCTCTTGCCGAAGAACGAGCAGCCGGTCAGCACGATCAGGCCGACCGCTGCCATCGCGACGACGGCGACAGCCCGACGCGCCGAGGACGACCTGGTCCCGGGCGGTCGCGTGCTGACTCGTCCGATCATGGGCCCTCTCCGGAGACGCGCGACGGGCAGGCTGGTGCCCACCGTGCTCGACGCTAGCCGCCCGGCGACCTCGTTCCCTCAGTAGTCGTTGCGGAGATCTCGGGGGAGGAAGGCTTCGTGGAGCCGGACCTACGCGTAGAACCCCTCGCGCAGCGTGATGCCGTGCTCGAGCCAGGTCTTCATGGCCGCGAGCATGCCGGTCCAACCCTCGCAGTTGCGGAACGCGTTCTCGGCGCCGGTCGGCGTGGGCTGCCACGACGACTCCGTGATGGTGACGAGCGTGCGCGCGCCTGCGTCGACGGGCTCGAACGTGAGCGTGACGCTGTTCTGCCCCGCGGCGTCCGTCGTCGCCCGCCCCGGCCACCGCAGGAGGATCCGCCGCGGCGCCTCGGCCTCCACGACGGTCACAGGGAACGCGCCCGGGAAGTCGTGGAAGTCCCAGGTCACCTCGTGACCGGGCTCCAACCTCCCGACGGCACCACCGGTGGTGAAGTAGCGCGACAGCTGGTGAGGGTCGGCCACGGCCTCGTAGACCTCCGCGACCGGTCGTGCGATGCGGCCCGACACGGTGAAGCTCAGCTCGCTCAGCACGTCATCCATGGGACATCTCACCATGCCCGCCCTCGGCGTCAAGGCCCCACGACGCGTCGGCTACCGGCCTGCGGAGCCGCGCTCGCGGCCGGGGTGACGCGCCCGCGGCCGGGGTGACGCGCCCGCGTCCTCCTCGTACGGTGGGTGTCGATGGATCTCCCCGTCGCACGTCAGCCTGTCGGCGCGCGGAGCGATGCGGGCCCGGCGGACCGAGACGAGAGAAGGGGATCGATGGCCACGATCGGTGTCTTCCAGAGCGTCACCCTCGACGGCGTCATGCAGGGCCCGGGTCGGCCCGACGAGGACACGCGCGGCGGGTTCACCGCAGGCGGCTGGGGTCAGGGCTACCAGGACGAGGTGTCGATGCGGTTCGCCGCGGAGGGCATGTCGGACCAGGGCGCTCTGCTGTTCGGCCACCGCACGTACGACGACGTGCTCGGGTTCTGGACGAGCGCGCCCCAGCCGAACCCGTTCACCGACGTGCTGACCCGGTCCCCGAAGTACGTGGTGTCCCGCTCGGCCGCGAGCGAGCTCGCCTACCCGAGCTCGACGCTGCTCGTCGGGGAGGCGACGACGACGGTCGCGGCGCTGCGCGAGCAGCTCGACGGCGCGCTCACGATCATGGGATCCGGCGAGCTGGTGCGCTCGCTGCATGCGGCGGGGCTCATCGACCGGTACGTCCTGCAGGTCTACCCGATCGTGCTCGGCTCGGGCACCCGGCTCTTCGCCGACGGCACCCGCTTCGACCTCACGCTCGAGCGCTCGCTCACGACGACGACCGGCGTGATCATCGCGCAGTACGCCGTCGCCCGGTAGGCGTCACGCGGTCGCCGGCGACAGCCGGCCGGGGACCCACACCGCAGGATCGACGAGGGTGCGCGTCCACAGGTCGGCGAGATGGGACCCGATCCGTGCGGGGCTGAACCCGCGGCGGCACAGGAGCGAGTAGTACTCGGCGCTGTTCGTCGACCAGACGAGGTCCGCGACCTGCCGGTCGTCGAGATCCTCGCGGAGCTCGCCGGTCGCCCGCAGGTCCTGGGCGAACAGCAGCATGTTGGCGGCTCGCCGCTCCTCGAGGCGAGCGAGGGTGTCGGCGCAGTCCGAGTCCTTGCGCCCCGCGTCGCGCAGGGCCTCCTGGAGCGGGGCGACGACCGGGAGCAGGTGGGCCAGGGCGCCGGAGTAGATCGCGATCTTCTCCCGTGCCCCCGACGCCGCCCGCACGCGCTGCACGTAGCCGCGCTGCTCGGCCGGGAGCGGCTGGTCGGCGTCGCCGAGCACCATGTCGATCACGGCCAGGACGAGTGCGGGCTTGCGTCCGACGCTCGAGTAGACGGTGTCGACCGCCACGCCGGCGCGCTCGGCGATCCGCGTGATCGGGCAGTCGTAGCCCTCGGAGGTGAACAGGTCGCGCGCGGCGACAAGGACCGCGTCGCGGGTGGCGGCCGCCTGGGCCGCGCGGAGCTCGGAGCGGTACGTGCGCCTCTTGACTGTCGATGTCACGGGCCTATCATACTTTCATCCGAACCTACTTCGGACAAATATCCAAGGAGCCGTCATGGTCGCCGAACGGATCGACACCGTGGTCATCGGAGCCGGGCAGGCGGGCCTTGCTGCTGGCTTCTACCTGGCCCAGC
>DASVMA010000074.1:0-4743 GCA_036384595.1 Cellulomonas sp.
TCGGGCGCCGCCCCGCCGTCATCCGCAGGGTCAGCCGGCGGCACGTCGTCGTAGGCGGGGTCGTACGGCGGTGCGTCGTCGTAGGTCGGGTCGTACGGCGGGACGTCCTCGTACGCAAGCGGCCCCGGATTCACGCCCCCACCCTACGAGCACCCCACCCACAGGTCCGCCCCCGGTCCACAGGGCCGGGGGCGGAGCAGGCTGAGCAGGAGGTTCAGCCGCCGGTGACCTCGTCGGTCCACGAGTGCTCGGGCACGTAGCCGATGAGGTCGCGCGCCGCACCGATCGCGAGCAGCGTCTCGCGTCCGACCAGCTCGCGCGTCAGCGGGACGTCGGGGAACACCTCGGCCATCAGGTCGGCCGACGGGCGGTCCATGATCGTGTCGGCCGCGGCGATGATGAGGCTCTGCGAGCCCGAGGTCGGGACCTCGAGCGCGCGCCGGAACGCCTGGGCGACGTCACGGGCGTCGACGTAGCCCCACAGGTTCCAGGCGCGCAGGCGGGCGTCGTCCCAGAAGTCGGGCACCTGGCGGTAGTCCTCGGGCCGGAAGATGTTCGACAGCCGCAGCCCGACGAACGGGATCCCGGAGAGCACCGAGATGTGCCGCGCGGTCTCCTCGGCGACGACCTTGGACAGCGCGTACGTCGTCGTGGGCAGCGGGTAGTGCGCCTCGTCGACGGGCGCGTACCGCGGCGGCTCCGCGAACGGCAGGCCGAGGGTGGTCTCGCTCGACGCCCACACGACCTTGCGCAGGCCCAGCCGTGACGCGGCCAAGAACACGTTCGTGTTGATGGCGTTGTTGATGTTGATCGTCGCCGGCGGCGTCGCGCGCCCGGGTGCCGGGATGTTCGCGAGGTGCACGACGGAGTGCGCTCCCGCGAGGACCTCGATCGCCTGACCGTAGTCGGTGAGATCCGCGTGGATCAGGGGGGTGCCGAGGTCGCCCTCGTCGCCCGGGGTGCCGGTCACGTCGCTCGCGCGCACGTCGTACCCGTGTGCGAGCAGGTCGGCGACGACTGCGCGACCCGCCTTCCCGGAAGCGCCGGTCACAGCCACAGTTGTCATGTGGGGATCTTGCCATCTCGCGGGTCGCCGCCTGCGCACATTCGTGGCGGATCCTGTCGAGTTCGTCCGTTTGCGCGGCTGGCTCGCCCGGACACACCGCCGCGAGGCGGTCCCGAGGGTGGTGCGTGGCCCAGCGGCGGGTCCACGTCACTTCGCAGGGGACCACCTCGCGGTGGCGGCTGGCGGACGAGCAGGGAGAGAGCTAGCTCACGTCGGCGTCGACCCAGTCGAAGGTCCGCGTGACGGCCTTCTTCCACAGCCGGTACTGACGGTCGCGCTCGGTCGCGTCCATCGAGGGCTCCCAGCGCTTGTCCTCCGCCCAGTTGTCGATGACGTCCTGCTCGCCGTTCCAGAACCCGACTGCGATGCCCGCGGCGTACGCCGCCCCGAGGGCCGTCGTCTCGGCGACCTGGGGGCGGATGACGGGAACGCCGAGGATGTCGGCCTGGAACTGCATGAGCGTCTCATTGGCGACCATGCCGCCGTCGACCTTGAGCTCGGTGAGGTCGACGCCCGAGTCGGCGTTCATGGCGTCGAGCACCTCGCGGGTCTGGAAGGCCGTCGCCTCGAGAGCTGCCCGGGCGATGTGGGCCTTCGTGACGTACCGCGTGAGGCCGACGAGGGCGCCGCGCGCGTCCGACCTCCAGTACGGCGCGAACAGTCCCGAGAACGCGGGGACGAAGTAGGCGCCACCGTTGTCCTCGACCGTCGCGGCGAGCTCCTCGATCTCGGCGGCCGACGAGATGAACCCGAGGTTGTCCCGGAGCCACTGGACGAGCGAGCCCGTCACCGCGATCGACCCCTCGAGCGCGTACACGGGCGCCTGGTCGCCGATCTTGTAGCAGACCGTCGTCAGCAGCCCGTTCTTCGAGGGGACCGGGGACGTGCCGGTGTTGAGCAGCATGAAGTTGCCCGTGCCGTAGGTGTTCTTCGCCGTGCCGACCTCGAAGCACGCCTGGCCGAACGTCGCCGCCTGCTGGTCACCGAGGATGCCCGCGATCGGGACGCCCGGGACCATGCCGCCCTCGCGACCGTGCCCGTAGACCTCGGACGAGGACCGGATCTCCGGGAGCATCGACAGGGGGACCGTCATGTCCCGGGCGATGTCCTCGTTCCACGTGAGCGAGTCGAGGTTCATGAGCATCGTGCGCGACGCGTTCGTCACGTCCGTGATGTGCACCCCGCCGTCCAGGCCGCCCGTCATGTTCCACAGCACCCATGAGTCGGTGTTGCCGAACGCGAGGTCGCCGCGCTCGGCCTTCTCGCGGGCACCGTCGACGTTGTCGAGGATCCACTTGATCTTGGGGCCGGAGAAGTAGGTCGCGAGCGGCAGCCCGACCTTGTCCTTGTACCGGTCCGCGCCGCCGCCGAGAGCGCCGAGGTCCTGGGCGATCTGGTCGGTGCGGGTGTCCTGCCACACGATCGCGTTGTACACGGGCTCGCCGGTCGTGCGGTCCCACACGACGGTGGTCTCCCGCTGGTTCGTGATGCCGACCGCTGCGATGTCGCGGTACGTGAGGTTGGCGCGGGTCAGGGCCAGACCGACGACCTCACGGGTGTTCGTCCAGATCTCCGCGGGGTTGTGCTCGACCCACCCGGCCCTCGGGAAGATCTGCTCGTGCTCCTTCTGGCCGGAGGCGACGATCTGGCCGCCGTGGTCGAAGACGATCGCGCGGGTGCTGGTCGTGCCCTGGTCGATCGCGAGGACGTACTGAGCCATGGGAGGTCCTTCTTTCAGCGGAACGGGGAGTTCAGGGGGAGTTGTGAGGCCGCGGGTCACGTGGGCAGCCGCGGGTCAGGTGCGCTCGGGCGGGGCCGGTCGCTCAGACGTACCAGGCGCCGACCAGGCCGCCGAGCAGGCCGCCGACGAGGGGACCGAAGACCGGCACCCACGAGTACGACCAGTCGCTCGACCCCTTGCCCTTGATGGGGAGCAGCGCGTGCACGATGCGCGGGCCGAGGTCACGGGCGGGGTTGATGGCGTACCCCGTCGGGCCACCGAGGCTCGCGCCGATGCCGACGACGATGAGGGCCACGGCGAGCGGGCCGAGGCCCGACGGCGACTTGCCGGCCGCGACGACCCAGAACACCAGGATGAACGTGCCGAGGACCTCGGTGATGAAGTTCCAGCCGTAGGACCGGATCGCGGGGCCGGTGGAGAACACCGCGAGCTTCGTCGCGGGGTCGGCGTCCTCGTCGAAGTGCTTCTTGTAGGCCAGGAAGGCCAGGGCCGCGCCGAGCATCGCGCCGATGAGCTCGGCGGCGAAGTACAGGAACATGTTGGCGACGGTCGGGTCGACCTGCGACAGCACGGTGCCGTCGGCGCCCTTCGTCTGGGCGAACGGCAGGTCGGCGACGAACAGGCCGAGCGTGACGGCGGGGTTCAGGTGCGCGCCCGACTTGAAGGCGGCGTACACGCCGGCGAAGACGGCGAGCCCCCACCCGAAGTTGATGAGCAGCCAGCCGCCGTTGAAGCCTTTGTTCCTGGGGAGGATCGCGTTGGCGACCACCCCGCACCCGAGCAGGATCAGCGTTGCTGTCCCGATGATCTCGGATGTCATGAATGTGCCGGTAGAGATGGTGTCCACGGTCGACCTCTTCCTTGAGGGGGTCCCGCCGCCCGGGGACCGGGGACGACGGGGCACGTGCTGACTGTGAGAAACACTGACGAACGCTGACGAACTACCTACCCCTGGTACACCTGCCCGGTCGTCGGGGCCGCCCGACCGGGCTGTCGTGGGTCTCGCGCCGTCAGTGCCCCGGCGGCAGCGACTGGTCGAGGAGAGGGGCGAGGTCGGCGGCGCGCAGCCGGACGGTCTCGGCGCTCTCGTCGTCGGGCTCGAGCGCCGCGGCGTCCTCGGCCTCGGCCCGCTCCCGGTACGCGTCGATCTCGGTCTGGCGGCGCGCGGCGTCCCAGCCGAGGACCGGCGCGACGAGGTCGGCGATCTCGTCGAGCGCGCCGACCCCCTTGTCCGCCTGCTCGTAGTTCAGACGCGTGCGGTGCATGAGGATGTCGTCGAGGTGCAGGATCCCCTCGTGGCTCGCGGCGTAGACCACCTCCGCGCCGATGTAGGCGGGCGCGTGCACGAGCGGCTTGCCGAGCGACGGGTTCGCGTCGACGATCTCGAGCAGCTCGCCGAGCAGACCGCCGTACCGGTGCAGCAGGTGGTCGAGTCGCGGCCGGTCCCAGCCGTACCGCTGCCCGATCGAGCGGCTCTGGCGCTGGAGCACCTCGAGGCCCTCGGCGCCCACGAGCGGGATGTGATCGGTGATCGACGGCAGGATCCTCGCGCGCGAGCCGAGCGCGAAGTCGACGGCGGCCTCGGCCATCGCGCGGTACGACGTGAGCTTGCCGCCCGCGATGACGGTGAGGCCCGGTGCGGGGCTCGCGACGGTGTGGTCGCGCGAGACCTTGGACGACGACGTGCCCGCCTTGGTGCCCGGCTGGAGCAGCGGTCGCAGGCCGGCCCACGAACCGATGATGTCGTCGCGCGTCAGAGGCTTGGCCAGCACGGCGTTCGCGTGCTCGAGGATGTACTCGATGTCGGCGGACGTCGCGACCGGGTGCTGCAGCTCGAGCGTCCACGGGGTGTCGGTGGTGCCGATGACCCAGTAGCGCGACCACGGGATCATGAACAGGACCGACTTCTCGGTCTGCAGGATCAGCCCGGCGGTGC
>DASVMA010000075.1:0-7910 GCA_036384595.1 Cellulomonas sp.
GCTGGGACCGACCGTGCCGAGGTGCCGGGACCTGCGCCGGCGCGGTCACGACCCCGCGCCCGAGGTCGCCGCGGTCAGGCCGGGGAGCACCTCGACGCCGCGGGGGACCTGCGCGAACTTGAGCTCGGTGATCCCCTCGTACGCGGGGAGGTTGAGCGGGTCCTGAGCTGTCGTGACCTTCCAGCCGAGACCGACGGCAGCGACCCACTGGAGGTAGATCTGCACGGCGGGCGCCGCGGCGAGCGCCGCCCGGAGCTTGGCCGGGTCGCCGATGGCGCGGACCACGAACGGGGGCGAGTAGCGCCGGCCGTGGAGCGACAGGACGTTGCCGATGCACTGGAACGCGCTCGTGGAGATGACCCGCTGGTCCATGAGGCTCATCGCCTCGGCGCCGCCCGCCCACAGCGCGTTGACCACCGCCTGGAGGTCCTGCTGGTGGACGACGAGGTCATCGGGGCGCACGTTCGGCAGGTTCTGCGAGTCGGCGGGTGCGTCGGTCATGCTCACCGTGATGCCCGGGCCGGTGACGGCGACCTTGCCCGCGGCGACGTCGTAGCCGACCCCGGGCGAGCCGATCTGCAGGCCCGTGAGGCGCGCCTGCTCCTCCGTGAGCCGGTCGACGTCGGCGCGCAGCGTGCCCACCTCGCCCTGAAGACGGGCGACGCGGGCCTCCTCGACGCTGGCGAGGTCGGCGAGGTTCTGTGGATGACGCTCGTCGGTCCCGTGCGCAAGGCGCGCGTTGGCCACGAACATCATGCCGGCGAGGGCGAGCACGAGCGTCACCGAGAGGCTTCCACGGCTGACTCTGCGCGTGACGTGGTGGGTGCGGTCCGGCACGCATGCTCCTCTCGGGCGTGATCGCCACTACGCTAAGCCACGTTCCGGCGGGTCGGCGCCGATCTGCCTGTCGCCGCCCCGCCCCATCGCAGGACAGGAGCTGTTGACGTGCCTGAGTCGAGGTCGCGGAAGAAGCCCGCGTACATCCCGCCCCCCAAGGCGGCCGGACCCGTGGTGAACCCGACCTGGCTCGTGCCGGTCATGCTCACCCTGATGGTCGTCGGCCTGGCCTGGATCGTCGTGACCTACATGATGCGGTCCGCGTACCCCATCCCCGGGATCGGGCAGTGGAACCTCGCGATCGGTTTCGTGCTGATCCTCGCGGGTTTCAGCCTCACGACCCGCTGGCACTGAGCCCCACATCACGAGGGGGTTGTCCCCAGGCGGGGACAACCCTGTGGATAACTACACGGGTGTAATTCGCTTCCTCAGGCGCTCGCGTACTTGAGCAGCGCGAGCCCGACGACGAGCGCAGCCGCTACGACGGTCGCGACGATGCCGACCTCACGACGACGGAGTCTCGGCGCATACGCGTAGGCGGCGCCGAGGCCTGCCCCGACGACGAGGCCGCCGACGTGGGCCTGCCACGCGATGCCCGGCACGACGAACCCGATGACGAGGTTCAGGCCGATGATCATCAGGAAGCTCTGCGCGTTGCGCCCGAGCCGGCGGAGCACGACGAGCACCGCGCCGAACAGCCCGAACACCGCGCCGGACGCGCCCACGGCCCCGGTGACCCACGAGACGGACAGCGGCGACGCGAGCAGCAGCACCCCGACCGATCCGGCGACGGCACTGATCAGGTAGAGCGCGATGTACCGCGCGCGGCCGAGGGCGTTCTCGAGGAACGGCCCGACGATCCACAGCGCGTACATGTTGAACAGGATGTGGAAGATGCTCGTCGAGTGCAGGAACGCGGTCGTGAGGAACCGGTAGGGCTCCACCTGACCCGCGGCGGGCGAGAACGCCCACCGCTGGGTCCACCCCGGGACGGCGAGCTGCAGCACCCAGCTCACCACGCACAGCGCGATGATCGTGATCGTCACGACCGGGCGTCCGTCGGTGACGCGTCCGCCGAGCGCCGTCTGGGTCGGCCGGGCGCTGCGTGCCGCCTCGGCGACGCAGTCGACGCACTGCACACCCACGGGTGCCTGCCGCTGGCACTCAGGGCAGACCGGCCGCCCGCACCGCTGGCAGCGGACGTAGGAGATCCGGTCGGGGTGGCGCGGGCAGACCGGGGGGCCCGCCGTCTCGGGCAACGGCTGGAAAGCGCTCATGAGACGGCGGGCGGGAGGCCGCTCAGTCCTCGATCGTGATCGAGGAGATGACGACGTCCTCGACGGGACGGTCGCCCGCACGCGTCGGGACGGCGATGATCGCGTCGACGACGGCACGCGACGCGTCGTCCGCCACCTTGCCGAAGATCGTGTGCTTGCCGGTGAGCCACGTCGTCGGGGCGACGGAGATGAAGAACTGCGAGCCGTTCGTGCCACCCACCTTGCCCGTGATCGGGTCGCGGCGCGGGCCGGCGTTGGCCATCGCGAGCAGGTACGGCTCCGTGAAGCCGAGCTCGGGGTGGATCTCGTCGTCGAAGTTGTAGCCCGGGCCGCCGGTCCCGGTGCCCAGGGGGTCGCCACCCTGGATCATGAAGCCGGAGATCACGCGGTGGAAGATCACACCGTTGTACAGCGGGTCGGTGCGCTCAGCACCGGTACGGGGGTCCTTCCAGGCCTTGGAACCCGTGGCCAGGCCGGTGAAGTTCTCCACCGTCTTGGGCGCGTGGTTCGGGAAGAGCTCGATCCGGATGTCACCGGCGGTCGTGTGCAGCGTCGCGAACATGGGAGCAGTGTTTCACGACGAGGTCAGCCGCGTCGCTCCCTGACCTGGTCCACACCGCGGTTGGCCAGTGCGTCGGCCCGCTCGTTCCCGACGTCGCCCGCGTGCCCCTTGACCCACTGCCAGGTGATGGTGTGGCGGGCGACCTCCGCGTCGAGGGCCTGCCACAGCTCGGCGTTCTTGACGGGCTTCTTGTCGGCCGTGCGCCAGCCGTTGCGCTTCCAGCCCGCGAGCCACGACGTCATGCCCTTCATGACGTACTGCGAGTCGATGTTGAGGATGACCGTGCACGGCCGCTTGATGGCACGCAGGCCCTCGATCACCGCCGTGAGCTCCATGCGGTTGTTGGTGGTGTCCTCCTCGCCCCCGAAGAGCTCGCGCTCGTGGGTGCCCGACCGCATCCACACACCCCAGCCGCCGACGCCCGGGTTGCCCTTGCAGGCACCGTCGGTCCACATCTCGACGACCGTCGCCGCGGTGGCGTCCGATCCTGTCCGGGGGGAGGACGTGGCGGGAGCGAGGGTCGAGGAGTCGGGGGACGAGGTGGCGGACGACGGCATGAGCCCGACTCTAGGTCGTCCCGCGCGGCATCTGCGCACCCGTGACGTGCGCCGGGACCCTGCGCGCTCCCGCCCGTGGTGGCAGAGTGGGACCTCAGGACGCCAGCCGCACAACACGGGAGTGGACATGACCTTCAGCATCCGTCGCCCGACGCTCGACCAGGTGGACACCGAGCGGATCAAGGAGCACGCCGCGGAGCTCGCGGCGAGCGCGAGGGTTCACGCCGGCGAAGCCGCGACGCACGCCGCCGAGGCTGCAGGGCAGGCCAAGGAGTGGTCGACGCCACGCGTCGAGGCCGCGATCGAGTGGCTCGTCCCGCGCATGGAGCAGCTGTACAAGGAGAGCGTGAAGGCTGCGGCGCCGCGCGTCGAGAAGGCCGCCGAGCTGGCCGCGCCGGCGATCGACACCGCCCACGACAAGCTCGTCGACGACCTGCTCCCGCGCCTCGTGGCCGCGATCAACGAGGCCGCCGAGCGTGCGGGTGCCGCCGTCGAGAAGGCCGCCGACAAGGCCGCCAACGCCCCCGCGGCGGTCGCGGCCGCTGCGGCAGCAGCCGAGGCCGCTGTGACGGAGAAGAAGAAGCACACGGCCCGGAACGCCTTCTGGTTCTTCGCGCTCATCGCCGGCATCGGTGCGGCCGTCGCCGCCTGGACCCGGACCCGGTCGACCGAGGACCCGTGGGCTGAGCCCTGGGAGCCCGCCACCGACTCGGGGCACAGCACCGAGACGCTGCGCGCTCGCGCCCACGAGGCCCGCGAGGACCTGACCGTGAAGGTCGGCGACGCTGCCGAGACCGTCGGCGAGGTCGCTGGTGTGACGGTCGCGAAGAGCCGTGAGGCGACCCGCAAGGCCGCCGACAAGGTGACCGCCGCCGCCGAGGAGCTCACCGAGAAGGTCAGCGAGGCCCGCGAGGACCTCACCGAGAAGGTCGCGGACGCCGCGAAGAAGGTGACCACCCGGCGCTCGGTGCCCAAGTCCATCGACACCGCAGAGTCCGACGCGGTCGAGGCGTCCGACATCGCCCCGGAGAGCCCGGACGAGACCTTCTGACGGCCGACAGCTAGCGGGCGCGCCGGGATGAGCGCTGTCCTGGACAACATCCTCGGCGCGCCCGGCTGGATCGTCTATGTCGTGGTCGGCCTGATCGTCTTCGCGGAGGACGCCCTCTTCGTGGGCTTCGTGATCCCGGGGGAGACCGTCGCGATCCTCGGCGGTGTCGCCGCGAGCCGTGGTCACGCGTCGGTGCTCGTCGTCGGGATCGTGGTGGTCACGGCCGCGATCGTCGGCGACAGCGTCGGCTACGAGATCGGGAAGCACTGGGGTACCCGGCTGCTCGACCTGCGCGTGTTCGCCACGCACCGGCAGCGCCTGCAGGACGCCCAGGACTTCCTGGCGCGTCGTGGCGGCCTCGCTGTGCTGCTCGGCCGATGGGTAGCGTTCTTCCGGGCGGTCATGCCTGCGCTCGCTGGGACCTCGAAGATGCCCTACCGCATGTTCCTGCCGTTCAACGCCGCAGGCGGGATCGTCTGGGGAACCGTGGTCGTGCTCGTGGGCTACCTGGCGGCCAACTCGTACGCGCAGGTGGAACGGGCCATCGGCCGCGACTCCGCCCTGATCGCCCTCGTCGTCGTCCTGGCGCTCGTCGTGGTGTGGCGGGTCAGGCGCCGGAAGGCCGTCAAGGGGACTTCCGCGTCGGACGCCCGCTGACCTGCTGCGTCCGAAGCCCTGCTCGGCCCGCAGACCTACTGCGGTCGCAGCACGGCTGCGTCGGCCGCGCGCCGTTCCAGGTCGTCCGGGAGCGGCTCGAGCTCCGTCGTCCCGAAGCGGCGCTCGAGTGCGACCCCCAGGAGATGGTCCGTCAGGCGCGGGTTCTTCGGCAGGACCGGGCCGTGCAGGTAGGTGCCGATCACGTTGTGGGTCCGCGCGCCCTCCCGGCGGCTGTCGTGATCGTTCCCGAAGCCCGAGGTCACCACGCCCAGCGGCTCCTGACCGGCGTCGAGGATCGTCTGCCCCGAGTGGTTCTCGAACCCGACGAGCCGGCCGAACGGGCTGTCGATGACGATGTTGCCGATGAGGCGGGTGCTGCCGGCGACGGTGCGGGCACGGAAGATCCCGATTCCGGGCAGCGTGGCACCGTCGGCGGTGACGAAGCTCGTGCCGAACAGCTGGTACGTCCCGCAGACGACGAGCATCGGTGTGCCGGCAGCGGCGAGGCGCCGCAGGTCGTCCCCACGCGCCAGCAGGTCCTCGGTGATGACGCCCTGGCCGGAGTCCTGCCCCCCGCCGCCGAAGACGAGGTCGACGTCCGAGAGGTCGACCTCGCGCCCGACGTCGACCGGCCGCACCTCGACGTCGATGCCGCGCCACTCAAGGCGTCGACGCAGCGCGATGACGTTGCCGAGGTCGCCGTAGATGTTCATGTCGTGGGGATAGAGGTGCGCGATCACCACGGGCCCGCTCATGCGACGACCGAACTCAGCGCGCTGCCGCCGACCAGCAGCGCGCGGATCTTCAGCATCTCGGTATAGGTGGGGAAGATGTACGCGTCGCCACCCTCCGGCGTCTCCTGGACCAACCTGTCCACGGCGCTCCTCAGGTCGTCGAGCTCGACCGACTCGATGTTCTCGTAGTGCAGCCGCAGCGACATCTCGACGCCGCGGGTGCCCGTCGTGAGGACGAGCGACCCTGCGGGGAGCAGGTCGCCGAGGGGCACATCCCACAGCCACGAGATGTCCCGCCCGTCGGCCCGGAGGTCTCCTATGGCGAACAGGACGCGAGGCGCGCTGAGGGGGCTGACGAAGGTCTCCAGCACGCGCGCGAGGCCGACCGGGTTCTTGGCCAGGAGCACGTGCAGCCGGCGACCGGCGACCTCGAAGACTTCGGCCCTGCCGAAGGCGGCGCTCGCCGAGGCCAGGCTCTCCGCCAGGACCGCCGGTTCGATCCCCTGCGCGTCCGCGACGCTGACCGTCGCCAGCGCGTTGGACAAGTTGTAGGTGCCGGCCAGCGGCAGCGTCAGGTCGATCGGTGTGCCGTCGACCTCGACCGTGAAGCGCGAACCGGCAGGGTCAGACGTCTGCACAGCTGTCAGGGCCACGCGGGGACGAGGGCGGTCGAAGTCCCCGTTCGGACACCGGTAGTGCCCGATGTGCGCGTAGAAGACCCTGCTGAACTCCAGGCGCGCGCCGCACACCGGGCACCGTTCGGAGTCAGCGACGCCCCGGCCTCTCTCGGCAGCAGCGCTTGCCTCCACCCCGAAGTACGTCACCAGCTCTGGTCGCGCGGCGTACTTGCGGAGGCTCGCCACGAGAGGATCGTCGGCGTTGAGGTGCAGGCGGGCCGTCGTGGCGCCGATCCCGTCGGCGATCAGCTTGGCAGTCACGTCGAGCTCCCCGTACCGGTCGAGCTGGTCCCGGAAGAGGTTGAGCACGACGATGTCGGTGGGGTCGAGATCCTTCGCGACGAGACGCAGGCTCGCCTCGTCGACCTCGAACAGGCCGATCGTCTGCTGCAGGTTCCCGCGCAGGCTCGCCGCCGAGAGGAGAGCAGCGGTGATCCCGCGCTTGAGGTTCGAGCCGGTGCTGTTCGTCAGCACGCGCTCGCCACTCGCCCTGAGCGCGGCGGCCATCAGCATCGTCGTCGTCGTCTTGCCGTTCGTCCCGGTCACGAGGATGACGCCGTGCGGCAGCCGCGCAGCCAACCGCCCCGCCAGCCGCGGGTCCAGGCGCTCGGCCACCAGCCCAGGGAACGACTGACCGACGCCCCGACCGAGCAGCCGGCTCAGTGCCGCGGCCGCCTTCGTCACCCCGAGCGTGAACCACAGCATCATGCGGGCCAGTCTACGGAGGGCGGGAGTGGCGTCGTGTCTCAGCACCGCCCTGGGAGCAGAGTCCTGTGCCACCCCGTCCTGGTCGCGCGGCGCCGACGCGTGCGGGTGGGACACCCAAGGCCCCTGCCGGACACCGGAAGAGGCCTTTGACGTTTGGTGGAGCCAAGGGGACTCGAACCCCTAACCCCCTGCTTGCAAAGCAGGTGCGCTACCACTTGCGCCATGGCCCCTCGGTGGATCACTCGAACGTGTCGGTGACCTCTGCCCACAGATCCCGGTCGTCCTGGTTCTGCGAGTACTGCTGCCACGCGGCATAGCCGACTGCCGCAACCGCCATCAGGAGAAGCAGCTTCTTCATCGGTCCCCCACGGGTCGGGAGTGGGCCTAACAGGACTTGAACCTGTGACCTCTTCCTTATCAGGGAAGCGCTCTAACCGTCTGAGCTATAGGCCCGTATGCGCACCACGCTGGGCGGGGCGCGCCGGTCGAGACTACCCCAGTCGAGCCATGGCGCCCAAACGCAGTCGGCCCTACTCGTCCGTCATCGTCAGGTGCACCCCACCGACGAGCGCGGCGGTGATGTTGTAGAGGAAGGCGGCGATGGTCGCGAGCGCCGTCAGCAGGAACACGTCGACCACGGCGATGAGCGTGGCGGCCGAGAGGATCCGGCTGAAGGACACGTACTGCAGGATGTCGACGTTGCTCTCAGCGCCGAGCACCTCCTTGACGAGCGTGTCGATCTGCGCGAAGACGTGCATGCCGTCCAGCGCGAACCAGATGACCGCCGCCGCGACGACGAAGATGATCCCGAGCGCCACCGACAGCAGGAACGACAGCTTCATCACCGACC
>DASVMA010000076.1:0-22847 GCA_036384595.1 Cellulomonas sp.
TGCCCGGTCCATGCGCCAGCGCGGTGACCGACGGCTCGGGCTCGTTCTCGACGCGCGCGTGGCGCGGAGGGACGGCGAGCCGCAGCACGTCGGCCAGCGTCCCGGCGTAGCGGTCGGCCACCGCCCGGGCCAGGTCGCGCACGGCGGGCGTGAGGACCGGCTCGGCCGACACGACGCGGCGCAGCGGGACGAGCCGCCCCTCGTGCTCAGCACGGTCGACACGGTCGAGGACATACCCCACGACGTCCTGACCGGCGAACCGGACCCTGACCCGCGTCCCCGGCTGGGCAGCGTCCGACAGCGCCTCCGGCACCATGTACTCGAACGGTCGGTCGAGGTGCGGCAGTGGCAGGTCGATGCAGACCCGTGCCACCGGACGGTCGGCGGCCTGAGCCAGGTCGGCCCGCGTGGCAGATCGGCGCGGCGGGGCAGGCGGCGGCTCGGACAGACCCGCGAGGGTCAGCTGCTCGCCCCACGCGTCCGCACCCTGCCCCACCGGCTCCCCTGTCACGTCCACGCGCCCATCTCATCACCCGGCGGCGACGTGGCGAGCCGGTCGTCCCCAGGTGGCGGTCGCCCCCGAGCCGGGGAACGAGCGGTGGTGTCAGCCGACGGCCGACTGCAGGTCGCTGACGCGGTCGGTGCGCTCCCAGGTGAACTCCGGCAGCTCTCGCCCGAAGTGTCCGTAGGCCGCCGTGCGCTGGTAGATCGGACGCAGCAGGTCGAGGTCGCGGACGATCGCGCCCGGGCGCAGGTCGAAGACCTCACGGATCGCGGCGGTGAGCCGGTCCACGGGGACCGTCTCGGTGCCGAACGTCTCGACGTACAGGCCCACGGGGTGTGCCTTGCCGATCGCGTACGCGACCTGGACCTCGCAGCGCCGCGCCAGGCCGGCCGCGACGACGTTCTTGGCGACCCACCGCATCGCATAGGCCGCGGAGCGGTCGACCTTCGAGGGGTCCTTGCCGGAGAACGCACCGCCGCCGTGCCGCGCCATGCCGCCATAGGTGTCGACGATGATCTTGCGACCCGTGAGTCCGGCATCGCCCTGGGGGCCGCCCACGACGAACGTGCCGGTCGGGTTGACGAGAAGCTGGTGCCCGCGCACATCCAGGTCGACCGTCGCCAGGACGGGAGCGACGACGTGCTCGGCGACCGCTCCGGCGAGGTAGGTCTCGAGCTGGATGTCGGGGTCGTGCTGCGTCGAGATGACGACGGTGTCGAGCCGGACCGCCCGGTCGCCGTCGTACCCGATGGTCACCTGCGTCTTGCCGTCGGGGCGCAGGCCGTGGATGACACCCTCCTTGCGGACCAGCGCGAGCTGCTCGGCGAGCCGGTGCGCGAGCCAGACGGGCAGCGGCATGAGGCTCTTGGTGTCGTTGCTCGCATAGCCGAACATCAGGCCCTGGTCGCCGGCGCCCTGGAGGTCGAGGGGGTCGTGGTCGGAGCTGTCGACCCGCACCTCGAGCGCCTTGTCGACGCCCTGGGCGATGTCCGGCGACTGCTGGCCGATCGAGACGGAGATGCCGCACGAGTCGCCGTCGAAGCCGATTCGCGACGAGGTGTAGCCGATCGCCCGGACGACCTGACGCACGATCTGCGGGATCTCGACGTACGCGCTCGTCGTGACCTCGCCTGCGACGTGGACCAGACCGGTGGTCACCATCGTCTCGACGGCGACGCGCGCGGAGGGGTCCTGCTCGAGCATCGCGTCGAGGATCGCGTCGGAGATCTGGTCGCAGACCTTGTCGGGGTGCCCTTCGGTCACAGATTCGGACGTGAAGAGGCGAAAGTCGCGTGCAGTCATGGGCACAGATTAGTGCCCCGAGCAGCAGTGCTGGGTCGGCCTACCGCAGGGTGGCGACCGCGTCCCAGACGGCGTGGGCGACGGCGACCTTGCTGCCGGCCGCGCTGGCGACCGTTTCGCCGCGCGCATCGAGGATCGTCACGGCGTTGTCGGCCGTGCCGAACCCGCGACCGGCTCCGACCGCGTTGACCACGAGCAGGTCGGCACCCTTGCGCCGCGCCTTGGCGCGCCCGTGCTCGAGGACGCTCGCGTCCCAGTCGCCGGTCTCCGCCGCGAACCCCACGACGAGCTGGCCGGGCCGCAGCCGGTCGGCCGCGAGCTCCGCGAGGATGTCCGTGGTCTCGACGAGCTCGAGGACGGGCGCCGAGCCGTCCGTCTGCTTCTTGATCTTGGTCTCGGCGGTCGTGGCCGGGCGGAAGTCGGCGACGGCTGCCGCCATGACGACCACGTCCGCGTCCTTGGCCGCGGCGCGCACGGCGTCGCGCAGCTCGGCGGTCGTCTCGGCGGCGATCACGTCGGCGCCCGCAGGCGGGGGCAACGTCACGTTGGCGGCCACGAGCGTCACGCGGGCCCCTCGCGCCAGGGCGGTCTCGGCCAGAGCGAAACCCTGCCGGCCCGACGAGCGGTTGCCGAGGAAGCGCACCGGGTCGAGCGGCTCGCGGGTGCCGCCGGCCGAGATCACCACGTGCTGACCTGCGAGGTCGTGCGGCGTGCTGGCTCCGCCGACGAGCGCGAGCGCGGCCGCGACGATGTCCTCGGGCTCAGGGAGCCGTCCGCGCCCGGTGTCCGCTCCGGTGAGCCGTCCCGATGCCGGCTCGAGCACATGGACCCCACGGGAGCGCAGCGTGGTGACGTTCGCGCGCGTCGCGGGGTGCTCCCACATCTCGGTGTGCATCGCTGGGGCGAGCAGCACCGGGCAGCGGGCCGTCAGGAGCGTGGCCGTGAGCAGGTCGTCCGCCCGGCCGGTGGCTGCGCGGGAGAGCAGGTCGGCCGTGGCCGGTGCCACCACGACGAGGTCGGCGCCCTTGCCGAGCTCGACGTGCGGGACGTGCGCGACGTCCTCGAAGACGTCGGACGGCGCAGGCTGCCCGGACAGGGCCTCCCAGGTGGCCCGTCCGACGAACTCGAGCGAGGCGCGGGTCGGGATGACACGCACGTCGTGGCCGGCCTCAGTGAGCAGGCGCAGCACCAGAGCGGCCTTGTAGGCCGCGATGCCGCCTGCGACGCCGAGGATGATGCGCATGCCGGACCGGACGCTCGGAGCGGTGCCGCGAGGCGGCGCCCGCTCAGGCCTCGGGAGCCTCGACGGTCTCGATCGTCAGCAGGCCCGCGTCGATCTCGCGCATCGCGATGGACAGCGGCTTCTCCTGCGGGCGGGTGTCGACGAGGGGCCCGACGTTCTCGAGCAGGCCCTCGTTGAGCTGCGAGTAGTACGCGTTGATCTGGCGCGCGCGCTTGGCCGCGAACACGACGAGCTGGTACTTCGAGTCGGCGCGCTCGAGGAGCTGGTCGATCGGCGGCTTGGTGATGCCGATCGGGTTGGCGATGGTTCCAGACACGTATGACTCCCGCAGGTCGAAGGTGGGCTTCGTCGATCCTACCTGGTCGGCAGGCCCATGACCTGGATCAGCTCGTCGGTGGCCCGGTGGACGTCGTCGTTGACGATCACGTGGTCGAACTCGGACTCCGCGGCGAGCTCGACACGCGCCGTCGCGAGCCTCCGCTCCCGTTCGAGGGCGTCCTCGGTGCCGCGTCCGACGAGCCGCCGCTCGAGCTCTTCCCACGACGGCGGTGCCAGGAAGACGAAGCGGGCCTCCGGCATCGTCGCCCGCACCTGACGCGCGCCCTGCAGGTCGATCTCGAGAAGCGCGGGCTCCCCCGCCGCGAGGCGCTCCTCGACCGGCCCGCGCGGAGTGCCGTACCGGTTGTGTCCGTGGACCACGGCCCACTCGAGGAGCTCGCCGTCCGCGATCATCGCGTCGAACTTCTCCGGGCTGACGAAGTGGTAGTGCACGCCGTCGACCTCCCCCGGTCGCGGCGGGCGCGTCGTGGCGGACACCGAGAGCCACACCCGGGGGTACCGGGCCCGCAGGTCAGCGGACACGGTCCCCTTGCCGACGGCGGTCGGTCCGGCGAGAACGGTGAGCCGGGCAGGCGTCGTCGTCATAGGTGCTGCGCATCTCCTGGGTCAGCCCGTCTGCTGCGCCGACGGGTCCGGCTGGTGCCTGGGGGCCGAGGGTACGTCCCCGCGGCCCTGTCAGCCGAAGCGCTCGATGAGTGCCTTGACCTGGTGCGGCCCGAGGCCGCGCACACGACGGGTCTCGGAGATGCCGATATCGGCGATGATCGCGTGCGCCTTGACCTTGCCGACACCCGGCAGGGACTCGAGCAGGGCGAGCACCTTGAGCTTGCCGATGACCTCGTCCTTCTGGCCCTGGGCGATCACCTCGGAGAGTGTTCCTTGGGAGTACTTGAGGCGGTTCTTCACCTCGGCCCTGGCCTGCCGGGCGGCGGCCGCCTTGGCGAGCGCAGCTGTGCGTTGTTCAGGAGTCAGCGGGGGGAGTGCCACGCGAGTCACCTTCTCGTCAGCGGGACGTGATCGTGAGTCCGAACCTAGCGACCATGAGGTGAACTCGGCAACGCGAACGTCAACTCAGTGCGGTGCGCGCCTCGTCCGCCGCGGTTCTCGCCGCTGCCAGCAACGATGCCCGTTCCGGCCCCGCGGCGAGAACCCCGCGGGAGGACGACGCCAGCACCGTGCCTCGTGCGCCCCCGAAGACCGCCCTGAGCTCTGTGGAGCCCGCCCCCTGGGCTCCGACCCCGGGCGCCAGCAACGGGCCGCGTACGGCCGCCAGGTCGATGCCGAGGCGCTGGGCCGCGGTACCGATCGTGGCGCCGACGACCAGTCCCACGGAGCCCATGGCCGCACCGGACACCGCGACCTCGCGTGCGTTGAGCTCGGCGGCGTGCGTCGCGATGCGTGCCGCGACAGCCACGCCCTCGGCGTCCCGGGCGTGCTGGACGGATGCCCCCTCGGGGTTCGACGTGAGTGCGAGCACGAACAGTCCGCGCCCTGAGGCGGCCGCCGCGTCCAGGGCCGGTGCGAGCGATCCGAAACCCAGGTACGGCGACACCGTGAGCGCGTCCACGGCGAGCGGGGAGCCGTCGCGCAGGTACGCGTCGGCGTAGGCGGCCATCGTCGACCCGATGTCGCCGCGCTTCGCGTCGAGGATGACGAGCGTCGCCGTCGCCCTCGCCGCAGCGATCAGCTCCTCGAGCACCGCGATCCCGGCCGAGCCGTGGCGCTCGAACAGTGCGGACTGCGGCTTGACGGCTGCGACCTCGCCGCCGACCGCGTCGAGCACCGTGCGGGCGAACTCGCGCAGGCCGTGCACGTCGTCGGGCAGTCCCCACGCCGCCAGCAGCGCCGGATGCGGGTCGATGCCGACACAGAGCGGGCCGTGGGCCGCCATGGCCGCCGCGAGCCGCGCGCCGAACGTGGTCACGGCTCCCCCGGGCTCGAGCCCGCCGTCGGCGCTCACGCGTTCGTCCGGGCGGCACGACGTGCGGCGGCGGCGGCGTTGTGCTCCTGCAGGCTCGTGACCGAGAACGGGCCCGACAGCGTGGCCTCGATGCCCTGCACGGCCGCCCCGAGCTGCTGCACGGTGGTGACGATCGCCTTGTCGGCCGCCGTCGTCGCCGCACGGATCGCGTAGCCGTCGCGACGGCCACCCTGCCCGGACGGGGTGTTGACGACCATGTCGACCTTGCCGTCGGTGATGAGGTCGACGATCGTCGGCTCGCCGTCCTCCCCGACGCCGCGCGAGTACTTGCGCACGGTCCGGGACGCGATGCCGCTGCGGCGCAGCACGACCGCCGTGCCCTCCGTGGCGAGGATCTCGAACCCGAGCTCGACGAGGCGCTTGACCGGGAACACGATCGAGCGCTTGTCGCGGTCGGCGACCGAGATGAACGCGGTGCCTGAGGTCGGCAACCCCCCGAACGCGGCGGCCTGCGACTTGGCGAAGGCCGTCGGGAAGTCGACGTCGAAGCCCATGACCTCACCCGTCGACCGCATCTCAGGGCCGAGGACCGTGTCGACGACGATGCCCTCGGAGGTCCGGAACCGCATGAACGGCAGCACGGCCTCCTTGACCGCGATCGGCGCGTCCAGGTCGAGGACGCTGGCGTCCTCGACCGGGAGTACGCCAGCCGCGCGCAGGTCCGCGATCGTGTGGCCGACCATGATCAGCGCAGCGGCCTTGGCGAGCGGCACACCGGTCGCCTTCGAGACGAACGGCACCGTGCGCGACGCCCGCGGGTTCGCCTCGAGCACGTAGAGCACGTCGGAGACGAGCGCGAACTGGATGTTGATCAGTCCTCGGACCCCCACGCCCTGCGCGATGGCCTCGGTCGACCGACGGATGCGCTCGAGCTCGGACACCGACAGGGTCACCGGCGGCAGCACGCACGCCGAGTCGCCCGAGTGGATCCCGGCCTCCTCGATGTGCTCCATGACCCCGCCGAGGAACATCTCGGTGCCGTCGTAGAGGGCATCGACGTCGATCTCGATGGCGTCGTCGAGGAACCGGTCGATGAGCAGCGGCGGCAGCGCGCCGGCACGGCCTGTGTGGTCGACGGCCGCCTCGAGGGCGCGCTCGACGTACTCGGTGAGCTGGCCGTCGTCGTACACGATCTCCATGCCACGCCCGCCGAGCACGTACGACGGCCGCACGAGGACCGGGAACCCGATCGACTGCGCGGTCTCGCGCGCCTGGACGAGCGTCGTCGCGGTGCCGAACGCCGGGGCCGGGAGCCCCGCGGCGGCGAGCACCTCGCCGAAGACGCCACGGTCCTCGGCGGAGTTGATCGCCTCGGGAGAGGTGCCCAGGATCGGCAGGCCCGCGTCGGCCAGGCGCTGCGCGAGCGAGAGGGGCGTCTGTCCCCCGAGCTGCACGATGATGCCCGCGACGGGTCCGGCGGCGAGCTCGGCCTCGTAGACCTCGAGCACGTCCTCGAACGTCAGCGGCTCGAAGTACAGCCGGTCCGCCGTGTCGTAGTCGGTCGAGACCGTCTCGGGGTTGCAGTTGACCATGACGGTCTCGAACTCGCCCTTGAGCGCCTCGGCGGCGTGCACGCACGAGTAGTCGAACTCGATGCCCTGACCGATCCGGTTGGGGCCCGAGCCGAGGATGATGACCGCGGGCCGCTCGCGGGGCGCGACCTCGCTCTCCTCGTCGTATGACGAGTAGTGATACGGCGTGTGCGAGTCGAACTCGGCGGCACAGGTGTCGACGGTCTTGTAGACCGGCCGCACACCGAGCGCCCAGCGCGCGTTGCGGACGGCGTCCTCGGTGGTCCCGCGCAGGGACGCGACCTGGGCGTCCGAGAACCCGTGCCGCTTGGCGTGCCTGAGCACGTCGCGCGACAGCGACGGGGCCGCCGCGGTGGCTGCGGCGACCTCGTTGACGAGGACGATCTGGTCGAGAAACCACGGGTCGATCCCGGTGAGCTCGTAGACGTCCTCGACGCTCGCGCCCGCGCGCAGCACCTGCTGCACGTCGACGAGGCGGTGCTCGGTCGGGCGCGAGACGGTCGCCGCGATCTCCTCCCCGGCGCGCTCGTCGCCGTCCCAGTGGAAGACGGAGCCCTTCTTGTCGATCGAGCGCAGGGCCTTGCCGAGCGCCTCGGTGAAGTTGCGGCCCATGGCCATGGCCTCGCCCACGGACTTCATGGTGGTCGTGAGCGTGTCGTCGGCCGCCGGGAACTTCTCGAACGCGAACCGCGGCACCTTGACGACGACGTAGTCGAGCGTGGGCTCGAACGACGCAGGCGTCGAGCCGGTGATGTCGTTGGGGATCTCGTCGAGTGTGTACCCGATCGCCAGCCGCGCAGCGATCTTCGCGATGGGGAACCCGGTCGCCTTCGAGGCGAGCGCGGACGAGCGCGACACCCGCGGGTTCATCTCGATGACCACGATGCGCCCGGTGTCGGG
The DNA here is from genome assembly GCA_036384595.1 of Cellulomonas sp. Classification (GTDB taxonomy): domain Bacteria; phylum Actinomycetota; class Actinomycetes; order Actinomycetales; family Cellulomonadaceae; genus Cellulomonas_A. The sequence continues at coordinate 7,803 of DASVMA010000076.1, forward strand.
GTGCACGGCGAACTGGATGTTGCAGCCGCCCGTGTCGACGCCGACCTCACGGATCACCGCGATCGCGATGTCGCGCAGCCGCTGGTACTCCCGGTCCGTCAGGGTCAGCGCCGGGGCGACCGTGACCGAGTCGCCGGTGTGCACGCCCACCGGGTCGACGTTCTCGATCGAGCAGACCACGACGACGTTGTCCGCCTTGTCGCGCATGAGCTCGAGCTCGAACTCCTTCCAACCGATGATCGACTCCTCGAGGAGCACCTCGGTCGTCGGCGAGTGGTGCAGGCCCTGCCCGACGATCCGGCGCAGGTCACGCTCGTCGTACGCGATGCCCGAGCCGAGGCCGCCCATCGTGAACGACGGCCGCACGACCATCGGGTACCCGAGCACGTCGGCCGCGGCGACCGCCTCGTCGATCGTGTGGATGATCTCCGACCGGGCGCTCTCGCCCCCGCACTTCGCGACGACCTCCTTGAACTGCTGGCGGTCCTCGCCCTTCTGGATCGCGGCGATGTTCGCCCCGATGAGCTCGACGCCGTACTTCTCGAGGACTCCGGCCGCGTCGAGCGCGATGGCGGCGTTCAGCGCCGTCTGCCCGCCCAAGGTCGCCAGGACCGCGTCGGGGCGCTCCTTCGCGATGATCGACGTCAGGACGTCGGTCGTGATCGGCTCGACGTAGGTCGCGTCGGCGAACTCGGGGTCGGTCATGATCGTGGCCGGGTTGGAGTTCAGGAGGATCACGCGGATCCCCTCCTCCTGGAGCACCCGGCAAGCCTGCGTGCCCGAGTAGTCGAACTCGCACGCCTGCCCGATGACGATCGGGCCGGACCCGATGACGAGGACGCTGGTGATGTCAGTGCGGCGCGGCATCAGGCGTCAGCACCCTTCGTTGTCGGCAGGTTCGGCGTTGCGCCGGCACCCTGCATGAGCTCGAGGAAGCGGTCGAAGAGGTACGCGGCGTCGTGCGGGCCCGCGGCGGCCTCCGGGTGGTACTGCACCGAGAAGGCCGGCAGGTCCAGGGCGGCGAGACCCTCCACGACGTCGTCGTTCAGGTCGACGTGCGAGACGACCACCCGCCCGTAGCGTCCGCCGTCGTACGGCGCGACCGACTCGCCCTCGAGGGGCGCGTCGACCGCGAAGCCGTGGTTGTGCGCGGTGATCTCGACCTTGCCCGTGGCACGGTCGACGACCGGCTGGTTCACCCCGCGGTGGCCGTACGCGAGCTTGTACGTGCCGTAGCCGAGCGCGCGTCCGAGGATCTGGTTGCCGTAGCAGATGCCGAAGAACGGGATCTTGCGGTCCAGGACCTCCCGCAACAGCTCGACCTCGTGCGTCGCGGCCGCCGGGTCACCGGGACCGTTCGAGAAGAAGACGCCGTCGGGCGTGCAAGCGAGCACGTCCTCGATCGTCGAGCGGGACGGCAGCACGTGGACGCGGATGCCACGTTCGGCGAGCCGCTGCGGCGTCATGGCCTTGATGCCCAGGTCGAGCGCGGCCACGACAGCGACGGGCTCGGCGAGCGGCGAGCCGTCCGGTGCGAGCGCGTCGACCACGTAGGCGGTGTCGGTCGAGACCTCACCGGCAAGGTCGGCGCCCTGCATCGCCGGTGCGGCGAGCACGCTCGCGCGCAGCTCCTCGTCGGAGCGCCGGCCGCCCGCGGCCACGTGCAGCGCGTCGCCCGAGAAGATGCCCGCGCGCATGACGCCCCGCTCGCGGAGGTGCCGGGTGAGCGCGCGCGTGTCGATCCCGGAGATCCCGACGACGCCCTGCTCGACGAGGTCGTCGTCCAGGGCCCGCCGCGACCGCCAGCTCGACGCGAGGCGTGCGGGGTCGCGGACGACGTACCCGGCGACCCAGATGCGGGCCGACTCCGAGTCCTCGTCGTTCACGCCGGTGTTCCCGATGTGCGGCGCCGTCATGACGACGATCTGGCGGTGGTAGCTCGGGTCGGTGAGCGTCTCCTGGTAGCCGGTCATGCCGGTGTTGAAGACGATCTCGCCGACGGTCGCACCGGTGGCCCCGTAGGACTCGCCGGCGAACGTCCGCCCGTCCTCGAGGATCAGGACTGCGTCGGTCATGAGTGCTCCTTCGTTGCCGCACGTGCGGCCGGCGACGGGGGATCGGCGATCAGGGTCGTGGCGGCAGCCAGGAGCCGCGGCCGGTCGGCGGCGTGGCGCAGGTGCAGGCCGGTGTCGATGCCTCGCTCGTCGGCGGGACCCGCAAGCCACGTCAGCACGACGATGCCGTCGCGCCCGACGAACTTCCCGGCCATGCCGTTGGTGGTGCCGACGGCCCGCAGCGATGCTGCCGGCACGAACACGTCGGTCGCGCCGATCCGCGTGATGCGGATCCCGGCGTCGAAGACCTGCACGACCGCGGCGCTGCGCACGCCCAGGTCGTGCGCGACGATGCGGTCGAGATAGTCGCCGGACCGCGTCGAGGACACGTAGGTCGCCGTCAACGGCTCGGAACGAGCTGCCCCGAGGTCCTCGTCGGCGGGCACCGCGGGCAGGTCCGGAACCCACGCGGCACTGGTCGCCTCGCGACGCCGCCACCCGCGACGCATCGCCCAGAGGGCGAGCAGACCGAGCACGACGACGATCGCGATCGAGAGCGGGGTGCGCATCAGCGGGCCTCCGTCCGGCCGGCAGCGCGGTGCGACCCGTCGGCATCGTCCTGCGGGAGGCCGTCGAGCACGGTCGCCCGTCCCCGCAGGAAGGTCGCGACGACCCGCCCGTGCATCTCGCGTCCGGCGAACGGGGAGTTGTCGCTCGCCGTGGCCTGGTCGTGGGGGACGACGACCCAGCGTGCCGCGGGGTCGACGAGCGTGAGGTTGGCGGGCTCCCCCACGGCGATCGGACGCCCCTGGTCGGCGACCCGGCCGATCGCGGCCGGCGTGCTCGAGAGCACTCGCGCGACGTCCGCCCAGGTCATCCGACCGGTGTCGACCATCGTCTCCTGGACGACCGACAGCGCCGTCTCCAGGCCGGTCATGCCGAACGCCGCCGCGGACCACTCGCAGTCCTTGTCCTCACGCGGGTGCGGTGCGTGGTCCGTCCCGACGATGTCGATCGTCCCGTCGGCGAGGCCGGCCCGGACGGCTTCGACGTCCGTCGCCGTGCGCAGAGGCGGGTTGACCTTGAACACCGGGTCGTAGCCGCGCGCGAGCTCGTCCGTGAGGGCGAGGTGGTGCGGGGTCGCCTCGGCGGTCACGTCGATGCCGCGCGACTTCGCCCAGCGGATGATCTCGACCGAGCCGGCCGTCGAGACGTGGCACACGTGCAGCCGGGAGCCCACGTGCTCGGCCAGCAGGACGTCGCGCGCGACGATCGCCTCCTCGGCGACCGACGGCCAGCCGGCGAGGCCGATCTCCCCCGAGACGACACCCTCGTGCATCTGGGCGTTCTCGGTGAGCCGCGGCTCCTGCGCGTGCTGCGCGACGACGCCGTCGAACGCCTTGACGTACTCGAGCGCGCGGCGCATGAGGACCGGGTCGTGGACGCACTTGCCGTCGTCCGAGAAGACCCGGACCCGAGCAGCCGAGCCGGCCATGGCGCCCAGCTCCGCGAGGTGCTCCCCCGCGAGCCCGATGCTCACCGCACCGACGGGGTGCACGTCGACCCAGCCTGCGTCACGGCCGAGTCGCCACACCTGCTCGACGACGCCCGCGGAGTCCTGGACGGGCGTGGTGTTGGCCATCGCGTGCACCGCGGTGAACCCGCCGAGCGCCGCGGCACGCGTACCCGAGAGCACCGTCTCGGCGTCCTCCCGGCCGGGCTCGCGCAGGTGGGTGTGCAGGTCGACGAGCCCGGGCAGGAGCACGAGCCCGTCGCCCTCGACGACGATCGCGTCGCTGGCCGCGCTGGCCGCGGCGTCGAGGCCGATCGCGGCGACGACGCCGTCGGAGAGGAGCACGTCGACCGGCGCGCCGCCCAGCGGTGCGACCGACCTCAGCAGGAAACTCGTCGTCGTCACTCGCTGACCGCCTTCGTGTTCGTCGTCTCTCCCGCGAGCAGCAGGTAGAGCACCGCCATGCGGACCGCGACACCGTTGGAGACCTGCTCGACGATGACCGCGCGCGGCGAGTCCGCCGCGTCCGCCGAGATCTCCAGGCCGCGGTTCATCGGCCCGGGGTGCATGACGATGGTGTGATCAGGCAGGGTGGCGAGCCGGCGGGCGTCGAGCCCGTAGCCGCGCGTGTACTCGAGCGGGCTCGGGAAGAACCCACCGCCCGCCATGGACATGCGTTCGCGCTGCACGCGCAGCATCATGACCGCGTCGGGGCCCTGCGCGAGGACCTCGTCGAGGTGGTACGAGACGTCTGCCCCCCAGGAGCTGACGCCGACCGGGACGAGGGTCGGCGGTGCGACCAGGGTGACGCGTGCCCCCAGCGTCTGGAGCAGCTGCACGTTCGACCGGGCCACGCGGCTGTGCAGCACGTCGCCGACGATCGCGACGTGCAGGCCCGCGAGGTCGCGGCCGGTGACGTCAGCCCGCCCACCGTCGCCGACGAGGTGCCGTCGGATCGTGAACGCGTCGAGCAGCGCCTGCGTGGGGTGCTGGTGCGTGCCGTCGCCCGCGTTGATGACGGCACCCGTGGTCCAGCCCGCGTACGCGAGCGTGTGCGGCGCCCCCGACGACTGGTGGCGGATGACGACGGCGTCGGCGCCCATCGCCTGCAGGGTGAGCGCGGTGTCCTTGAGCGACTCGCCCTTGGACACGCTCGAGCCCTTCGCCGAGAAGTTGATGACGTCGGCCGACAAGCGCTTCGCCGCGGTCTCGAACGAGATCCGGGTGCGGGTCGAGTCCTCGAAGAAGAGGTTGACGACGGTGCGACCGCGCAGCGTGGGGAGCTTCTTGATCTCCCGGGACTGCGTCGCGGCCATCTGCGCCGCGGTGTCGAGGATCTCGATCGCCTCGGACCGCTCGAGGTCCGCAGTGGACAGGAGGTGCTTCACAGCACGGCCCCCTCGATCAGGACGGCGTCGCGGCCGTCGATCTCCTCGAGCAGCACGCGGACGCGCTCGGCAGCCGCGGTCGGCAGGTTCTTGCCGACGAAGTCGGGCCGGATCGGCAGCTCGCGGTGGCCGCGGTCGACCAGGACGGCGAGCTGCACGCCACGGGGCCGACCGAGGTCGCTGATCGCGTCCAGGGCCGCGCGGATCGTCCGGCCGGAGTAGAGAACGTCGTCGACGAGGACGACGATCTTGCCGTCGATGCCGCTGGGCGGCAGGTGGGTGGCGCCGATCGTGCGCGTGGGGTGGTGCGCGAGGTCGTCGCGGTACATCGTCACGTCGAGGCTGCCGAGCAGTGCGTCGACGTCCAGGGCGGGCTCGACCTCGGCGAGCCTGGTCGCGAGGCGGCGCGCCAGTGGGAGGCCACGGGTCGGGATGCCGAGGAGGACCACGTCGGCGGCGCCGCGGTTGCGTTCGAGGATCTCGTGGGCGATGCGCGTCAGCGCTCGCGCGATCTCAGGGACCCCGAGAACGAGGGTTTCGTCATGTGCGCGGTCAGCGGGCGCACCGGTGCCAGAGCTCATCCGGCGACCTCCTTCCCCGCCTCACTGGACGGGCCTTAAAGGAATGTCTGTCGAGCCCGGATGCTACTCGCTCGCTGCGCCGCCCTGCGCACCGGTCCACGACGCGTCTCACCCGAATGCCGACTCACCTTCACCCGGTCCGGGGCCGATGGGTGGGTAATGGACGGGACCGTGGCGATGTGGGCGGCAGTGCTGCAGTTCCTCGCAGCTGGGCTCGTCGGCGGCTTCTGCGTGCTCGAATGGCTGTGGTGGCGCGGTGAGCTCCGGGTCGCCGGTGCGGCGTGGACGCTGGCCTGGTCGGGGATCGTGGCTCTCGGGTTCGCTGCGAGCGGGACGCTCGCCCTGACGCCGGCCGGGCCGGCGCGTGCCGGCCTGGCGTTCGCCGTCGCGCTCCTTGCGGCCGGGACGATCCTCGTGGCACTGCCCGCCACCAGGGCCTACACGTCCGGCCCGCGCGTGCGGTGGTACGTCCTGGTCGCCGGTGCGGTCCTCACGCTGCGCACCGCCCTGTGGTTCGGGACGGACCTCGTCGTGCGGGGCCTGCCCGGTTCCACCACAGCGGTGCCCGGACCGCTCGACGGCCCGTTGGTGCTGCTGGCCGTCGCAGTCGCCATCACGTACGTCGCGGTCGCCGCCGGCAGCGTGCGGGTCAGCGGCATCGGGCTGCTGCTGCTCGCGTCCGCGGCGCTGTCCGTCGTGACGCTCGTCGCCGGGTACGTCATCGACCCCAGGTCCGACGGGTCCCACCTCACGGCGCTCTGGCCGCTGCCGCTGAGCGTCGGGCTCGAGCTGCTCGCGCTGCACCGCCTGCGTGGCACCCAGCGCGCCGCGCGGCTCGAGCACCTCATGCGCGATGCGACCGCACGCATCTCCAACGCCGCGTGGTTCCTCACCGACCCGGAGGCCCTGCTCGTGCGGGCGCGCGACGAGAGCCGGCTCCTCCTCGACGACCCGTCGATCGAAGGCTCGCTGCGTCCGTTGCCGCGCCACCGCTTCGTCGCTGAGCTGTACTCCCGCGACGGGCGCTCGGTGACGACCCGCGAGCGGGTGTTCCTCATGGACCTCGCGCTCGTCGTCTCAGCGGTGGCGGAACGTCAGGAGCTCGCGACGCGGCTCGGGCGGGCAGCCGCGACCGATGCGCTGACCCACCTGCCCAACCGGCACGCGCTGGACGAGCAGCTCCGGAGCATCCTCGAGCAGGCCGACGTCGAGCGCACCCGGGTCGGCCTCGTGCACTGCGACGTGGACGGGTTCAAGAAGGCGAACGACCGCAACGGGCACGCGTGGGGGGACGCCGTCCTCGTGCAGGTTGCCGAGCACCTTCGTTCCACCGTCGACGCCGAGTGCATCGTCGCCCGCACCGGTGGTGATGAGTTCGTCGTGGTCGTGCCGCGCGCGGGTCATGACCAGAGCCTCGTCCAGCTCGGACGGCGCATCCGCGACGGGCTCGCCGGGTCGGGTCCCGACCAGTCACCAGTGCTCAGCGTGGGAGTGGCGTCGTGGACGCCGGGGGCGCCGATCGACCCCGACGCCCTGCTGACGAACGCCGACACCGCGACCGGTGAGGCCCAACGGACCAACGCCGGAGTCACCCTGTTCGACCGTGCGCTGCGTACCCGCGTGCAGACGGACGTGCGGCTGCTCGAGGCGCTCGAGTGCGGGGTGGGCCTCGGGGAGTTCGCGAGCCACTTCCAGCCGATCGTCGACGCCCGGACGCTCGAGGTCATCGAGCTCGAGGCGCTCGCTCGTTGGACGCACGGCGGTCGCACGCTGCTCCCGGGCGAGTGGCTCCTGCGGGCTGAGCAGTCCGGCCTCATCGTGCCGATCGGACGCGCCCTGCTCGAGAGCTCGCGTGCCGGCTTCGACCGGTTCGCGCTGCCCGTCGCCGTCAACATCGCGGCGCGCCAGCTGGCCGAGCCCGACTTCATCGAGCACCTCGAGCAGTCGTGGGGCGACGGCGCCTGGGGCCAGCTGACGGTTGAGGTAACTGAGAGCGCGCTCTTCGACGACCGCCTCGATGCGCGGACCAAGCTCGCCGAGCTGCGCTCTCGCGGCGTGCGCATCTCGCTCGACGACTTCGGGACCGGCTACAGCTCGCTCTCCCGGCTCGCGCTGCTGCCGGTCGACGTGCTGAAGATCGACCAGTCGTTCGTGCGCGAGATCGGCACCGAACGCGGCCTGGCCGTGCTCCGGGCGATCCTCGCGCTGGCCGAGGCGCACGGGCTCGACGTCATCGCCGAGGGCGTCGAACGGGTCTCCGAGCTGACGGCACTCGTGGAGCTCGGGGTCACCCGCGTGCAGGGCAACCTGCTCGGCCGGCCCAGCGCCAGTCTCCCGGTGCGGTACTCCCAGGCGCGGCCAGGGGGAACCGTCGCGGCGCGGCGCAAGCACGGGTCAAGCCGCACGGCGACTCGCAGCGGGGAGTCCGGCGGCACGCCCACCGGCTCGACCGAGACTGTGGCGGTCAGGCCAGCAGCGTCGGTTTGAGGTCGACGATCCGGCCGAGCAGACCGTTGATGAACACAGGCGACTCGTCGGTCGACAGGCTCCGGGCCAGCTCGACCGCCTCGTCCACCGCGACGGCGTCGGGCACGTCGTCGTTGAACAGGATCTCCCACGTGCCCAGACGCAGCAGTGCACGGTCCACGGCGGGCATCCGTTCGATGGTCCAGCCGTGCGAGTGCGTCGCGAGCAGCTCGTCGATGCGACCCAGCCGCTCGCACACACCCTCGACAAGCTCGATCGAGTACTGCGGGAGGGCCGCCTCGGTGCCAGGCTGGACGATGCGCTCGGCGAGCAGCTTCACCGGGTCCAGCTCGCGCTGCTCCGCCTCGAAGAGGACGTCCAGCGCCCGTTTGCGTGCCTTGGTGCGAGCTCCCACGTCAGTCGTTCACACGGCCCAGGTAGCTGCCGTCGCGAGTGTCGACCTTGACCCGGGTGTTGGCCTCGAGGAAGAGCGGCACCTGGATCTCGTAGCCGGTCTCGAGCGTCGCGGGCTTCGTCCCGCCCGTGGAACGGTCGCCCTGGAGGCCGGGCTCGGTATAGGTGATCTCGATGACGACCGACGGCGGCAGCTCGACGTACAGCGGCACACCCTCGTGCGTCGCGACGAGCGCGTTCTGGTTCTCGAGCAGGAAGTGCGCTGCATCGCCGACCGTGACCTCGGAGACCGGCAGCTGGTCGAACGTCGCGGTGTCCATGAACACGTAGTCCGTGCCGTCCTTGTACAGGTACTGCATGTCGCGCTTGTCGACGGTCGCCGTCTCGATCTTCAGGCCGGCGTTGAACGTCCGGTCGACGACCTTGCCGGACAGGACGTTCTTCAGCTTGGTGCGGACGAACGCGCCACCCTTGCCGGGCTTGACGTGCTGGAACTCGATGACGGTCCAGAGTTGACCGTCGATGTTGAGCACGATGCCGTTCTTGAGGTCGTTGGTGGTCGCCACGATCGCTGCTTCCTGTCGAGTTGAGAATCTGCGTGCCGGCGCGCCCCGCACGGGGGCGGCGGCAGACCGCCGTCGATCTTACCGCGCCGAGCGCCTGCGTCTGGCGCCGACTGTCGTGGGCGGCCTCAGCTGAGGAACGGCCGTCCTGCCACCCCGACGAGTGCCGCCCAGATCATCGAGGTGAGCGTGCCGATCACGAACCGCTCCGAAGCGCCAGGGTTCTCCCGCAGCTCCGGGTAGCGCCCCAGTCCCTTCACCGCGACGACCAGCGCCACCGACGTCACATCCCCCGCGAGGAAGCACCCTGTGACCGCGATGCGTTCCAGGATGCCGATCCACGTGCCCCCTCGCAGCACGGCACGGGCCCGCGCCCCGTCGGGACCGTCGGACACCGTGGCTCGCGCTGGCTGGGGTGGCAGCTCGTGGCCCGCGACGACCGTGTCGGCCTCGCCGGGCGTGTCCTCGAGGCTGCTGGCGTCCGGAGAGCCCGCGTCGGGCGACCGACCCGCGAGGCGCAGCACCGTGCTCGTCAGGACCCAGCCGCCGACCACGCTCACGACCAGCATGAGCACGACGACGAGCAGCTGGACGAACGGGTTCATGAACGCTCCGGGGTCCGGACGGTGCCCGGGATCGTCACCCGGACGTCGCGATCCTCCCGGTGGCGGGCCGCGAGCGACAGCAGGCGCGCCGCGGCCGGCCGTGCCGCGAGCTCCTCCGACCACAGCGCGGTGCGCAGCCGTTGGCTCACGGCCTGCTGCGTGATGCCCAGCCCCGTCGCGACGTCCTCCTGACGAAGGCCCGGGCCGCCCGCGGTGAGAGCGTCGATGACGGCCCAGCCGGCCGCCGTGCGGCGCGCTGCGCTCGCCCCGATGAGCATCAGGACGCCTTCGGCCTCTGCCGCCGCGTCAGGATCGGTGCCGCGGACCGCCAGCGGGACGACCCGTACGCGGCTCTTGGCGGCCTCGACGGCCGCCCGGGCCAGGACGAACGCCGAGCCGGAGCCGGCGCGGGCTGACGTGGGCAGCGGCTCGTCCACCTCTCCCCCGCCGATCCCGACGCTCCAGCCGCCGAGGCGCAGGACGTGGAGCGCGACGTCCACGACGACGGCCGCGTCGGCGATGACCGCCTGGACCTCGTCGCCGACCGTGCGCTCGAACGGGCGGACGACGCCGGTCCCTCCCGCAGCTGCCGCGACGTACGGTGCGATCTCGGCCAAGAACGCGTCGACCCGGTCCCCGACGACCTGGCTGCCCTGCTGGTCGATCGTCATCACCCACATGCGACAAGTCTAGCGATTTGTTGCTACTCGAACAAGGCAGCCAGCCCACCCCCCCCGCCAGCCGATGCCCGCCCGGGAACCAGAAGAATCGGTGCGCCTCGTGCACGGATTCCTCTGGATCCCGGGCGCCGGGTGTGGGGCGCCCACAGGCCAGCGGGGTGAGAGCCGGGGCGCTCTTGGGTGGGCGCGGGTCGGTCGGCCGGGGCACGGGTGGGCACAGTGCTGGGGTGGCCTTGAGAGTTCAGCCGGGCTGGGTGCCCGACGTCGCGCGCGGGCAGGCCGGTGTTTTCACGTCGCGCCAGGCGGTGACCGAGGGGCTGACTGCCGCGCAGGTCCGCCGGCGGATCGACACGGGGCGCTGGGTGCGCGTCGTCGGCAGTGCGCTCGCGCACTCCGGGCTCGAGATCGGTCCCTGGGAGCAGGCGCACGCCGCCTGGCTCACGTGGCCGGACTCCGTCGTGTGCCTCGGAACCGCGGCTCGCGTGAATCGCATTCCCGTGCCCGACGACGGCCTCGTCCACGTCGTCGTCCCCTCGCCGCGCGCGTCGAGGGGAGCCTTGACCCGGCACGAGTTCCCGCTCGGGCCGGGCGATGTGACCCGGGTCGGACAGGCCGCCGTCACGACCCGGCGGCGAACCGTGCTCGACTGCCTCGGCCGGCTGCCCGATGACCAATCCGAGGCGCTCACCGCGTGGGTGCTCACCCGGCGGCTCCTCGGGCCCGGCGAGCTGGCTCGCGCGATCGCCGATCGAGCGGGCGCGTGGGGCAACGTGCGCCGCCGCCGCGCACTCCTCGACCTGCGGACGGGTGCGGCGAGCCCGGCCGAGCGGCGTCTGCACCGACTGCTTCGCGGCGCTGGTCTGACCGGCTGGCGACCGAACGAACCGCTGAGCGGTCATCTGGGCATCTACGCCAGCGCCGACGTGTACTTCCCGGACGTTCGCCTCGTCGTCGAGATCGACGGCGCGGCCTTCCATGGCCTCGACCGCTTCCAAGCGGACCGAACGCGCCAGAACCTGCTCGTCGCCGCGGGCTGCACGGTCCTCCGCTTCACCTGGGCAGACCTCACCCAGCGCCCAGACACGGTCATCGCCCAGATCGAGGCATCCCTCCGCCGCCTGCGAGCGCTCTCCAGAGGAATCTGAGCGTCCAACGCACCGATTCCTCTGGTTCGTCGGCTGGGGATCGATTCGCCGCGGGTCAGGCGAGGCGGGACGCCACTGCCAGGAGTGCCAGGTGGTACGACTCGAAACCGAAGCCCGCCACCGTTCCCGTGGCGACCCCGCCGATCACCGACGTGTGCCGGAACGTCTCGCGGGCGTACGGGTTCGACAGGTGCACCTCGACGAGGACGAGGCCGGCCTTCGTGACCTGGGCCGCGGCGTCGCGCAGCGCGTAGGAGTAGTGCGTGAACGCGGCCGGGTTGAGCACGACGTGCGAGCCGGCGTCGACGGACTCGTGGAGCCACCCGACGAGCTCGGACTCGGAGTCGGTCTGGCGAACCTCGACGTCGAGCCCCAGCTCAGCGCCCCAGCGGGCACCGGCAGCGACGAGGTCGGCGTAGGAAGCCGAGCCGTAGACCTCAGGCTCGCGCACACCGAGACGGCCGAGGTTGGGACCGTTGAGCACCAGGACACGCGTCATGCGCCGAGCCTAGGGGACGCGAGCCTCAGAGCGAGATCGCGCGGCTCGGCGCGGCGGCACCCTCGCTGACCTCGGCATATGCCGCAGCCAGAAGCGTCGGGTCGGGGCCCTCGAGGCGGGTCGGCCGTCCGATCCCCTCGAGCACCACGAAGCGCAGCAGGTCACCGCGCGTCTTCTTGTCGCGGCGCATCGCAGCCAGCAGCTGGTCCCAGCGGTCCCCGCGGTATGTCACCGGCAGCCCGACCGAGGTCAGGGTCGAGCGGTGGCGCTCCACATCGGCGTCGCTCAGCCGGCCCGCGAGCCGTGCGAGCTCGGCCGCGAAGACCATGCCGACCGACACTGCGGCACCGTGACGCCACGAGTACCGCTCGACCTGCTCGATCGCGTGGCCGAACGTGTGACCGTAGTTGAGGATCTCGCGCAGACCGGCCTCGCGCAGGTCCTCCCCCACGACGCGCGCCTTGACGGCGACCGACCGCTCGATGAGCTCGAGCAGCTCCGCCGAGCCTGCCGATCGGACCGGGTCGGCGACGAGCGACGGGTTGGCCTCGACGATCTCGAGGATGCGCGGGTCGGCGATGAAGCCGGTCTTGATGACCTCGCCGAGGCCCGCGACGTAGTCGAAGCGCGGCATCGTCTCGAGCGACGCGAGGTCGCACAGGACCCCGGCGGGCGCGTAGAAGGTGCCGACAAGGTTCTTGCCCTCGACCGTGTTGATGCCTGTCTTGCCGCCGACGGCGGCGTCGACCATCGCGAGGAGGGTCGTCGGCACGTGCACGACGCGGATGCCGCGCAGCCACGTCGAGGCGACAAACCCGGCCAGGTCCGTCGTGGCACCGCCGCCGAGCGAGACGATCGCGTCGCTCCGGGTGAAGTCGGCCTGCCCGAGCACCTGCCAGCAGAAGGCGGCGACCTGGGCCGTCTTCGCGGCCTCGGCGTCGGGCACCTCGGCGAGCAGCGCCTCGTACCCGTGGGCGAGGAGGTCGTCGCGGATCGCGTCCGCCGACGTCGCGAGCGCGGCTGCGTGGATGACGAGGACCCGTTGCACGCGGTCGCCGAGCAGACGCGGCAGCTCGCCGAGCAGATGATGGCCGATGACGACGTCGTACGGCGTCTCCCCCGCGACGCTCACGATCCGCGCGCCGTCGTTCGCCGCAGTGCTGGTCATGCCTGGCCCTCGTTCCCGATCTCGGCGCCGCGACCGAGCCTCAGCCGGCTCAGCTCGCGTTCGATCTCCTCGGCGATCTCCGTCGGCGTGACGCCGTCCGTGGCGACGCGCAGCGTGGCGACCCGCTCGTACACCGGGCGGCGCTCCTCCATGAGGGCCGCCCACCGGGCACGCGGGTTGCCGAGAAGTAGCGGGCGCGCGGTGTTGAACCCGACGCGCGGCGCCGCATGGGCGAGGGAGACGTCGAGGAACACCACGACCCCGCCGCCAGCGGTGTAGGCCGCGAGGGCGCCTTGCGTCGCCTCGTCCAGGACCGACCCACCGCCGAGTGCGAGCACGCCGTCGTGCTCGGTCAACGCGGCCGCCACCGCCGCCCGCTCCAGCGCCCGGAAGACCGGCTCGCCGTCGTCGACGAAGATGTCGCTGATCGCCTTGCCGGCGACCTGCTCGATGTCGTCGTCCGTGTCCCGGACGGCCAGCTGCCAGCGGAGCCCGAGCGCCGCGGCGACCGTCGACTTGCCCGATCCGGGGGGTCCGATGAGCACGATGCGGGGGCCGCCACCGGGGCGCACGGCTGGGAGGTCGTCAGGCACAGGGGAACCGTACCTCCCGCTCGTCACGACCCGGGCGGACCGCCCACGAGAACGACGACGGCGACGACCGCCAGGGCGAACCACGCGAGCACGACCACCACGAGCGGGGCCGACACCTGCGACGCGGTGCGCTCCACGAGACCGGTCGCCAGCCAACGCGCGAGTGATCGGCCCTGGACGGCCGCGATCGCCCGCCAGGCGAGCGACGCGAGGAGGGCCGCGACGATGGCCACCATCACCGCTCCGGTGACGGGTGACGCCGAGGTGCAGCAGTGGGGTCCGGTCGGCCCCAGCAGTCCGGTCGCCCACGTCAGCCAGCGATCGACGACGACGGCCACGGAGTCGACCGCTCCGAGCCGCCGAGCCCAGTTTCCCCATGCCGCCAGGTGGGTCCAGCGGAAGGCCACCAGGAGCACGACCGCTCCGAGCCAGGTCACGGCGCGCAGGGCGAGCGACAGCCAGTCGCGGCCCTCCCAGGGCATCCAGTTGTGCCCGGTGCCGTGGGAGTCGTGGAGGTCGGGTCGGGCTCGCAGGGCGCGGCGCGCGCCCAGCTGGGCTCCGCCAGGGGCCAGGGCGCCGGGTCGTCGAGCGAGCTCAGGGATGCGCGGCAGCGCGCCACTCGCGTGCGCCAGTACCCGCGGCAGCGTCTCGGCCAGGTCCGCCGCGTAGGACACGTGGTCGTGAAGCACCGACATGCCGCCCGGCACGAGCGTCACGCGGTACCCGGCCACTCCACGTTCGACCGGCCGTCCGTTCGGAACCAGGTCGAACGGTGCCCACAGGTCGAGCCAGTCGACGCCCGTGAGCGGGTCGAGGCGAGGGATGGCGCCGGCTCCTGCGAACCGCCGCGACCAGTAGCCCCACTGGAGCGCGCCGATCGCGCAGATCCACGCAACGGGCGCGAGCACGAGCGCCGGGTGCAGTCCGAACAGCGGCAGGATCGCGAGGGCCGCCAGGGCGCTGGAGCTTCCCGCGGCGGTCGCCCAGCGTGGCAGCGGGTCGAGATGGCGCAGGTCGTTGAGTCGTCCGGTCGCGGCGCCGACCGTCGTGAACCGCCTCGGGCGCGCGTCGGGCGACATGCCCGCCAGGACGCTGTGCGCGATCGAGCCCCCTTGGGAGTGCGCGAGCACGTGGACGCGGCCGGGGTCGCCGAGACGCGCCACCTCGTGGTCGATCGCCCAGCGGACGCGCGCTCTGATCGCCTTGAGCGAGGTCGGGTCCTGGAGTGCCGTCGTGACGTCGCCGACGCCGGCACTGAGAAAGCCGAGGCCACCGGCGACCGCCCGGCGCAGCCCGGGGATCGGCAGCACCGTCACCACGAGCAGCCCGAGCGCGACAACGGCCAGCAGAGGTGCGAGAAGTGCAACCGACGCGAG
>DASVMA010000077.1:0-6727 GCA_036384595.1 Cellulomonas sp.
CGCGTCCCCGTCCGGACCGGCCAGGTCCGCACGCGCGACGACGACGTCGACCACGGTCGCGTCCGTGACGTCCTCGACGTGGCGGATCGCGGCCAGCATCGCGGCACCGTCGGCGGGGTCGCCGCGCGTGAGCGTGTCGACGTACGCCTGCAGCGCCGCGACCACGTCGAACTGCACCTGCGCCTGACCCGGCGCCGACAGCCCCGGTGTGATCGTCGCCGTGACCCGGGGCGTGAGGAACACGTACCGGGCCACGACCGTCGCCACGACCCCGGCGGCGCGCGTCACGTGCACCGCGTCGATGATGCTCCCGAGCCGCTCGGGCTCGGCCTCGACGACGACGGTCACCGTGCCCGGCTCGGACCGCTTCGCGAGCGGGGAGCCCGGGTCGTAGAACTCGACCGGCGTGCCCCGGCTCTCCCGGATGGCCCGGTCGAGGGCCGCGAGCGTGGCCTTGCCGAGCGAACGCAGCGCGGCCTTGGCACGCAGGCGCAGCTCGTCGTCCGTCTCGTCGGCCGCCGCGCGCTGCGTCGGGTCGAGGTTGGTCACGTGGTCGATGCCCGCGACCGGCTGGGACATCTCGGTGATCGCGCCGGCCGGGACCAGGCCGGCCTCGCCGGCGAAGCCCACGTCGGCGCGCACGGGGACGTCGATGCGCACCTGACCGCGCTGCAGCGTGCGCGGCTGCGTCGAGGCGAAGACGACCTTGCCGCCCGTCGAGGCCAGCCGCGTCCCCGCGGGGATCGTGATGTTGCCGTCCACCCCGGCGCTGCGGAAGAACGTGACGAGACCCTCGGCGAACTCGGCGGTCTTGCGGAACACGTCGAGGATCGCCACGACGTAGTCGAGCGACGTGCCGGTCGCGGTGTCCACGAAGGCTGACTCGTAGGCGAGGTTGATCTGGTCGTAGACCGTGGCGATCTCCCGGCCGACCGCCTCGGTCAGCGTGCGCGTCACGCTGCCGACGTTGATGTCCGAGAGCGGCGACCGGCTGTCGACCCGGAAGTAGTCGACGAAGAACGTCGAGTCGTCGTCGGGCTTCGTGCCGTCCTCGAGCCACGCGACCGTGTTGGTCGCGGTGCCGGTGAACGCGAAGTCGATCGCCGGGAGGAACGTGCGCGGCTTCGTCGCGGCGAGGCCGGTGATGCTGCGGACGCCCGACGACGGCTCGGCGAGCGGGTACGTGAGCACCTTGAGGTCGAACCGGATCGGCTCGTTGACGACCCCGCCGACGACCGACGTGAGGATGTCCTCGACGAGCTCCCCGAACGGGCGGTGGACGAGGGTGACGGTGTCGACGTTCACAGCGGACCTCCGGCGAGCGGCACCGGGAACACGAGGTTGAGCTCGGTCACGTGGTCGATCGCGAGGAGCGACGCGCGGATCTCGAGGCGGGTCGGGTCGCTCGGGGCGGTCGTCACGGTGATCGACGTGACGGATGCGACCCGGGGCTCGGCCGCGAGCGCCTGCAGCGCGAAGAGCTTGGCCCGGTTGCGGGTCGTGACGGTGTTGAGCTCGCCGATGAGCTCGTGCAGGCGGCTCCCGTACGTCGCGTGCCCGAGGTGCGCGAGCTCACCGATCTGCGTGAGGAAGCGCAGGAGCAGCGCCTGCTGGAGGTTCTCGAAGCCCGTGACCGGCAGGAGGTCGTGGTTGCGCTCGGGCTCGCCGGGCACCGCGAGCTGCGGACGCGGACCTGTGAGCAGGTCGCTGCCGCGCTCGCGCTGCTCGGCCGTCAGGAGGTCGCCGAGCAGGCGCAGGTCCGTGCCGGGCAGCGCCTCGCGGGGTGGGCCGACCGTCGGGGTGCTCATCGCGACCTCCTCGTCCGTGCGGGTGCTGCGGTTCGTGCGGGTGCTGCGGGTGCTGCGGTGGGTGCACGTGCCGGCGGGGCCGGTCGGCCGGGGGTCACGGCGGCCACGTGTCGGTCACGAAGGTCGCCGCGGGCGGCCCGATGACCACGAGGACGCCGCTGCCCGACGGGATCCGGTCGCCGACCCGGACCAGCCCCTGCCCCCCGACCTGCAGCCCGGTGCTCGACCCGACCGACCCGATCACGAGCGGGTACGGCACCCCGGTCACCGAGTTGGTCATCAGGCAGATCGACCCGCTCGTGGCGAGCGGCATCCCCCCGGCCGTCACCCACGGCGGCAGGACGACGAGGATCGTGCCGGTGTCCGGCGCTCCGGTCACTCCGGGCGTCACGACGACGCTGGCCCCGATGGTCACGGGCAGTCCTGGCACGATCCCTCCCTTCGGCGGCTGGGGTCCGGGTGGCGGCGACGCTGCGGCGGGTCATGGCGAGAAGCTCGTCTGGCCCTGGATGGTCACGGACGCCCCCTGGACGCTCGCGCCCGCTCCGCCCTCGAGCGCCGCGGTGAGCGAGCCCTTGAGCGTCGCGCGCGTGCCGGCCTCGGCGGTGAGGGTCGTCCCGGCCTTGATCGCGACGGAGCCGCCGGCCTGGATCGTGAGGTCGGCCGTCGCCTTGAGGGTCACGGACCCCGCGGACTCGAGCGTCACGTCGCCGTCCTGGTCCATCGTCACGGTGGTCCGGCCGGCCTTGACGTGCACGGTCCCGCCACTCGACCCCGACTGGTCGAGCTTCAGCGCGGTCTGCCCGGCCGTGGCCGTGACAGTCCCGTCGACGATCCGGACGGTGATCTTGGGGGGCATCTCGATGATCAGCTCGCGCGCGGGGCTGGCGTCAGGGTGGTTGCGCAGCGCGGCGAGCACGCTCGCGTCGTCGTCGGCCGCGAGCGGCAGGCGCAGCACGATCTCGTCGGTGGTCGACAGGGGCGGGCGGTCCGCGTCGTCGTAGAGGCGCGCGATGACGACCGGGTTGTTGACGTCGCCGTGGTCGAACGCGACGAGCACGAGGTCGCCGACGTTGGGGATCCCGACGGTCCCGATGTGCCCGGTGCCGACCGGCACGCGCTTGAGGGCGAGCCCGCTGTTCTTCAGGGTCACGTCGACGCCGTAGTTGTCGTCGTCGCCCGCGCCGGAGTGCGGGTGGACGTCCTCGACGACGCCGAGCTCGGTCGTCCGCACGGCGGCGAGCTCGTGGCGGACGATGGCGGCGATCGTGTCGACGATCGTGCTCATGACGCACCTCCGGTCGATGTGCTGGTCGGCGTGGCGGCGGGCGCGGACCCCGGCGTCGCGGCGGCTGCCTGCGCGGCCGCGCCCGTGAGGCTGCGCAGGTCGACGTCGGTCACGAACCCCTCGGCCTTGGTGATCCGGTGCTCGACCGCGCGCACCTGGTAGTTACCGTCGAGCTCGTCGACCCCGGCGCGCGTCGGGAAGCGCTCGAGCCGGACGAGGTCACCGAGCGCGACCTGCGGGCGGCCCTGGATGCGCACCCGGCCACGGAGCGCCGCGGTGGTCAACGCGTCGAGCGCCGCGGTCGCCGCGGTCGAGGCAGCCGCCGCCGTGCGTACGGCCGACCGCTCGAGCAGCAGCGTCGGCGACCCCGACCCGGCGCTCGCGCGGTACGGCGTGAAGTCGCTCGTCAGCCACGCCCAGGACTCGTCGCCGCTCGACGCGCCCGGGCTCTCCCCGAACACCTGGACCGTCCCGGCGACGGGCCGGGCACGCGTGAGGCCGGCCTCGAGGACGTGCTCGGCGTACTTCAGGATGTGCACGGTGCGGCTCCCGGCGAGCGCCTCGAACACGAGACCGCCGTCGGGGGTGACGTAGGTGTCGAACCCCGCGAGCGCGGCGAGGTCACGGATGTGGCGGGCTGCGTCCCGGCGGCCGTCGACGACGTACGCGTTCGTCTGCGGCCCGTCCTCCACGCGTGCGACGTCGACCCCGGCCTCGGCCGCGAGCGCGCGCACCACGTCCCCGTACGTCGTGTCCTCGAACGTGCGGTCGAGGCGCGTGCGGAGCAGCGCGTCGGCCCGCGAGTGCCCGACGACGCGCACCGTGCGCAGGTCCGGCTCGACGGCGACCACCGTGCCGGTGAGCACCCGCACGAGCCCGGAGTCGGGGTCGGCGTACCCGAGCTCGATCGACAGGTCGTCGCCGGGCACCGCCCGCAGGCCGCCGACCTGCCCCTGGACGATCGTCACCTCGTCCGCGGGGGTGTCCATGTCGAGCCGCACGACCAGCTCGACGATCGTGCTCGCGCGCGGCTCGGCGGTCGTGTCGACGACGTGGTCGCCGATGGTCACGCGGTAGGCAGGACGCAGCATGGTCAGCCCTCCCCGTCGGCCGGGCCGGAGCCGTCGAGCCAGGCGCGCACGGCCAGGCTCGTGGTCGCAGGGTCGCGCGGGTCGTCGAGCTTGGCGCGCAGCACGTCCCGGAGGTCCGGCGCGGCCGCGGGCTCGGAGCCGAGGACCTCGTCGGCCGTGAGCGGACCCGGCCCGGCGGTCGCGATGAGGTTCGGCACGTACACGCCCAGCAGCGTCGACCGCAGCTCACCGAGTCGCGGGTCGAGCGTGCTGGCCAGCATGGCCCGCGTGAGCCGCGCGCGGTGCTCGGACGGGTACGCGCGGGTGAACGTGATGTCCTCGTACGCGCTCACGAGGTAGGTCTCCTGCGCCTCGACGCGCGTCGCCGGGTCCTCGGCGACCGCCATGAGCCGGTCGAACCGGTCGAGGCTCGCGCGCAGGGCCTCGCGCGCGGCGACCCACACGTATCGCGCGAACACCGCTCCCCCGGCCGCGCGCTGCCGCTCGGCCTCGGCCAGCAGGCGGTCGGCGGTCGGCGAGCGGCGCTGCAGCCCGATCGCGAGGCGCAGGTCGGCGAGCACCGGCCCCGACACGATGAGCCGCTGGCAGTGCTCCTCGGTCAGCGCGAGCGCGAGGGACCGCGCCCCGGCGTCGCAGAACGCCACGAGTCGCGCCCCGGCGTCGGTCGGGACGTGGGACCACACGCCCTCGACGTCACCGAGCCGTGCGCTGCCGGTGCCGCGCAGCACGACGTCAACCGTGACGCTCGTGCCGACCGGCTCGGTGATGCGCCCCTTGAGGACGTCGGCCAGCCGGACCGTGACCGTGCCGGTGCGTCGCTGGAACCCCGTCCCGGGCTCGGGCTCCCACTCGCCGAGCGCGGCGTCGTCGACCACGACCTGGACGATGGTCGCGGCCTCGAGGACCTCGGACGTGACGGCGTAGGTGGTCATGTCCGTGCGTCCCTCGCGAGCTGGTCCGTCGAGGCGGGGAACCGCACCTCGACCGGGGTGGTGCGTGCGGCGACGGCGGGCGTCGTCGGCGTCGTCCCCGCGATCGCCGTGGTCGGGGCCGTGACGACCGCGACGGCGCCGGTCGCCGGGGTGATCGTCCACTCGCCGGCCTGCGTCCAGCGCACCTCGAGCACGACCGCGTACGTGCGGTCGGCCGGGTCGCCCGTCGCGCCGCTCACGGCCGTCCGGTTGGTCCAGAGCCCGAGCGTCGAGGAGAACGTCAGCCCGAAGTGGAAGCGGCGCAGGGTCGCCGTCGGGAACGACGGGCGGACCGCCGGCTCGCCGTCGCCCGGGCTGTCGACCGACTCGACGATCCACCGCTGGCCGACCGCGAGGGCCGTGCGCGTGCGGATCCGGCTGCGCGTGAGCGTGGCCGAGTCGCCGCCGCGACCCACGACCCCGGCCCCGCGACCGGAGTCGAGCAGCGGCGGGTCGATGAGGACGGGCGCCGGGTTGCCCGGGACGAAGATCGGGCTGCCGGGGGTGCCGCCCGTCGCCGCGGCGAGGTTCGACGCGAAGACCGACGGGTCGGTGTGGACCGCGCCGGCCGGTTCGACGAACGTCCCCACGATCGTCTCGACAGCCGTCTCGTTGTTGATCCACCCCCCGAAGTACTGGGCGATGACGCGGCGGCCGTCGGCGCCACCGGTGACCACGTCGACCTGCGCGTTCATGTGCATCGCGGCGGTCGCGGGCGCGGCGATGTCGAATGCTCCGGAGCTCACGCTGATACCGCCGCCGGCCGGGAGGACCGCGAAGTTCGTGCTGCGTGCCACCGAGCTGTCGAGGAACAGCGTGGCCCGGCCGAGCACGATGTTGCGGATGATGCTCGGCTCACGGTCGACGTGGTGGTCGTAGGTCCCGTTGCCGTTGCCGTCCACGAACGGTCGCACGTGGAACGTGCCGGTGTTGTCCGTGAGCATCGTGGCCGCGAGCGGGTTGACCGCGTCCGGCGTGACGGTCGGTGCGGCGGCGGCATGCAGCGCCACGATCGCCGGGGCGTCGTCGCCACCGTCGGCCGCGGGGATGCCCTGGGCCCGCTGCGCGCTCCACCGCACCGGCACCCCGACGGGCCGGACGGTCACCGCGAGCGTGATCGGCGCAGCCGCGACGACCGAGCCCTCGACCAGGGCGACGGGCGGGTTGGCGGTCGGGTTCTCGTCGAAGTCGGCGGGCACGGGGACGGCCGTCCCGAGCACGACGTGCGGGGCCACGGGCGAGTTGCCGAGCCGGGCCGTGTGCGCCGGGGTCGCGGGGATCGTCATCGTCACGTTGCTGAGCTCGACGACGGTGAGCTGGACCCGGTCGCCGTCGGGCTCGAGCGCGTCGATGCCGAGCTGCAGGACCGTGTCGCGCAGCCCTCCGCTCACCGCGGCCCCCTCGACCCAGAAGCGCGTCCCGGCCGCGGGGATGGCGGCGTTCAGCAGGTTCACCGGGGCCACGACCGCGACCTGCGCGGGTGCGGCGACCTCGTCCGCTGCCGCGAAGAGCCAGGCGCGGGCGTCGAGCGCCGTCAGCACGAGCGTTCCCGCGAACGCAGCGGGCCGC
>DASVMA010000078.1:0-3643 GCA_036384595.1 Cellulomonas sp.
TCTCGATCGCCTGGACCGTCAGTGCCGTGCGCCGGCGCCAGCCGAGCGTCGACGTCATCGCGCTGCTCGCGCTGGCCGGTGCGATCTGGGTGAAGGAGCCGTTCGCTGGCGCCATGATCACGGTGATGCTGGCGACCGGCCAGCTGCTCGACGCGCGGGCGTCGGCGCGGGCTCGTCGTGAGCTGAGCCTCCTGGTCGAGCGGGCGCCTCGCACGGCCCGCCGCCGCGTCGCCGGTGGAGTCGTCGACGTGCCGGTGGAGGAGGTCGCCCGGGGTGATCTGCTGCTGGTGGGCACGGGGGAGGTCGTCCCGGTCGACGGCCGGCTCATGTCGGGCGCGGTTCTGGACGAGGCCGCACTGACGGGCGAGTCGCTGCCGGTCGAGCGTCTCGCCGGCGACGTGGTGCGCAGCGGGGTCGTGAACGCGGGGCCGCCGATCGACCTCATGGCGACTGCGGTCGCGGCGGAGTCCACCTACGCGGGTGTCGTGCGGCTCGTCGAGCAGGCGCAGGCGTCGTCGGCGCCGTTCGTGCGCGCCGCCGACCGGTTCGCCGTCGTGTTCGTCCCGCTCACCCTGCTGCTGGCCGGTGCCGCGTGGGCGCTGAGCGCGGACCCGGTGCGCGCGGTCGCCGTGCTGGTGGTTGCGACGCCGTGCCCGTTGCTGCTCGCTGCGCCGATCGCCATCGTGTCGGGGCTGTCCCGCGCGGCCCACATCGGGGTGGTCATCAAGGGTGGCGGCGCGCTCGAGCGACTCGCCGCGGGCCACGTGATGCTGTTCGACAAGACGGGCACGCTGACCCAGGGCCAGCCCGCGCTCGCCGACGTGGTCACCGCGAGCAGCCGCGTCGACGCCGACGAGCTGCTGCGCCTCGCCGCCTCGCTCGACCAGGTCTCGCCGCACGTCCTCGCGAGCTCGATCGTCACCGCCGCAACCCGTCGTGAGCTCGCCCTGGAGATGCCCGACGACGTGCACGAAGAGCACGGGTACGGCCTGCGCGGCCGGGTCGGTGGCCATGAGGTGCGGCTCGGCAAGGCCGTGTGGATCGTCGGCGACACGCCGGCCGCGTGGGTGCGCCAGGTGCGCCGACGCGCGGACCTGGACGGTTCGCTCACGGTGTTCATCGCGGTCGACGGCGCGCCCGCGGGTGCGTTCCTGCTCGAGGACCCGATCCGGCCCGACGCGCCGCGGATGGTCCGTGCGCTGCGTGAGGTCGGGATCAGTCGCGTGGTCCTGGTCACGGGCGACCGCGCCGACATCGCGGACACCGTGGGCAGGATCGTCGGGGTCGACACCGTGCTGGCCGACTGCGACCCGGCCGACAAGCTCGCTGCCATCCGGACCGAGGGCGTGCACGCCGCGACGATCATGGTCGGCGACGGTGTGAACGACGCCCCTGCGCTGGCAGCTGCCGGGGTCGGGGTGGCCCTGGCAGCGCGCGGCGCGACGGCGTCGTCGGAGGCGGCCGACGTGGTCCTGACCGTCGACCGGATCGACGCCCTCGCCGACGCGATCCTGATCGCCCGGCGGTCCAAGCGCATCGCGCTGCAGGCGGTCGTCGTCGGCATGGGACTGTCGCTCGCGGCCATGGTGGCGGCCGCCGTCGGGCTGCTGCCACCCGCAGCCGGTGCGGTCCTGCAGGAGGTCATCGACGTGCTGGCGATGGGCATCGCCCTGCGTGCGGTGCTCCCGGGAGCGGTCCACACGATCGCGATGACGCCGTCCGACATCGCCACCGCGCACGTGCTGCGAACCGAGCACGACGCGATGCACGCCGTCGTCGAGCAGATCCGGGCAGTCGCTGATGCGCTCTCCACCCGCGACAGCGACCTCGTCCCGGCGCACGCGCTGCTCGACCGGCTCGAGCGGGAGCTCATCCCGCACGAGCGGGCCGACGAGGCGTTGCTCGTCCCACTCGTCGCCCGCGCGCTCGGCGGCTCGGACGCGACCGCGTCGCTGAGCCGGACCCACGCCGAGATCGAGCACCAGGTCAACCGGCTGCGGCGGCTCCTCCGCGACGTCGACAACGACACGGTCCAGCCGGAGGACGTCGTCGAGCTCAGGCGACTGCTGTACGGGCTCTACGCGGTCCTGCGCCTGCACAACGCCCAAGAAGAAGAGGGCGCGTTCAGCCTTGTGCCCGCACACTGACGGGCTATGACAACGGCTCGCGAAGAGTCTCTGTGAAGGTCCCCGAGCGATATTTGTCACGGTGACGCCCGGGCTATTGCACCGGTCGTTCGAACAATCGCTATCACGGAGGACTACGGGGCGCTCGGGCGGCCTCGGCGGGTACGTCTCCGCAGGTGGGAGCGCTCCACGCTGCGTCAGTGACGACGCTTCGGGGTGAGGCAAGGCTTGCCTGAATGGGCTGCCAGAAGGGAGGGAGAGAACTGCTCGCAAAGCGTCGGTGGTGCGCCGTCGTCGACAATGGATGAAATTGCCCGCCCGGGGGCTCGATCTGCTCAATCCTGGCTGACGTCGCCGATGAGTGGACCGTCAGCATCAGACCACCCGACGGAGCCAGTCTCGTGAGCAAGAACAGCGCCGAATCAGCTGCAGTCCACCGGAGCTCGCTCCTGTCGCGGGGATCGGTCCGCACGCGGATCGTCGTCCTGATCGTGATGTTCTCGACGTTCGCGGCGGGTCTTGGCACCTTCGCTGTGGTCCAGATGAACGCCATGAAGGCCGAGGCGGCGAAGATGGCGCAGACCCAGACGACAGTCGCGACCGATCTGACCGCGCTCAAGGACTCGCTGTGGACGCTGCGGATCGCGATCACCGTCCTCGGGGCCTATGAGGCTGACGGCAAGGCTGCGCAGAGCGCCAAGATCAAGGACGCGTCGGTCGCGTTCGACGCGGCGGCGACCACCTTCGCCGACGCCTACGCAGCCGAGTTCGGAGCCAAGCCGAAGGTCTGGGCTGACTTCACGGCGGCGTATGCGGACTACCGGAAGGTGGTCGACGGGAACCTGATCCCGGCGGGCATGGCAGACGACCGGAAGGCATTCATCGCGTCGCGCGACGGTGGCGCGGCTGCGGCAGGTGCCGACCTCGTCGGGCACCTGACGGAGGTGTCGAACGAGGTCGGTACCGAGATGGCGACGATCGCCGCCCACGTCGACAGCCAGGCGAGCCAGGCGGCCGTCACCACGGTCATCGTCCTCGCGCTCGGCATCCTCCTCTCGACGGCTTTGGGCCTGACGATCGCGGCGGGCATCAGGCGCTCGGTCGTCGAGGTCAAGCGCGCGGTGGACGCGATGGCGGTCGGCGACCTCACAGTCCGACCCGATGTCCGCAGCGACGACGAGCTCGGCCAGATGGCCCGTGGACTGATCGCCGCGCAGGAGTCCATGCAGGCGCTGATCTCGGGGGTCGCAGAGACGGCGCAGACGGTCGCGGCGGCGTCCGAGGAGCTGTCGGCGGCCAACTCGCAGGTTGCTGCTGGTTCGCAGGAGACGAGTGTGCAGGCGGGGGTGGTGGCGGCTGCGGCGGAGCAGGTGTCGCGGAACGTGCAGACGGTGGCGGCGGGTGCGGAGCAGATGGGTGCCTCGATCCGGGAGATCGCGCAGAACGCGAACGAGGCGGCGAAGGTCGCGAACCAGGCCACGGGGGTGGCGGCGGCGACGAATGAGACGGTGATGAAG
>DASVMA010000079.1:0-2052 GCA_036384595.1 Cellulomonas sp.
CGGCGAGCACGACCCGTCCCAGCACGCGGACCCAGCCCTGCGACCCGTAGCCGACGTACGGCTCGATGCGCGCAGTCCATCCTCGACGCTGGAGGAACGCCGCGAGCCGCGAGTCGAACGCGTACTCGAGCCGGGCCGCACGGTGCGGCCGGCTCGAGGTCGCGTCCGACGTCGCGACGGGCGGGGTCGGGCAGGCACCGTCAGCGTCAGGAAGCACCCTTGGCTGCCGACTCCGCCTTGCGGGCGGCCTCCTTCTCGGTCGTCGCACCCGTGGTGCTCAGGGCGCCACCGGCCGACTCGAGGTGTGCACGGACGAACCAGTGGAAGAGCTCGAGCTGGTGGAGGTGGCCGATCAGCAGGTCGTTCGTGACCGTGTCGAGCTCCTCGACGTCGGACGCCGCCGTCCGGTGCGCCCCGATGACGTTCTGGTAGACCTCGTCGAGCGCCCCGAGGTGCTCGATCGCGGTCGCCCGGCCGATCGAGTAGTCGTCCCACGTGCGCTCGGCGACGAGAGCGCCCGGCGTCCCGCGGGGAGCGACGCCGAGCGTGGCGATGCGCTCGGCGATCTCGTCGACCATCGCGCGAACCGCGTCGACCTGCGGGTCGAGCATCGTGTGGACCGCGATGAAATGGGGACCGACGACGTTCCAGTGGACGTGCTTGAGCGTGAGCGCCAGGTCGTTGAGCGAGTTCAGACGGGTCTGCAGGACTGCTGCGACCTTCGCTCCCTCCTCGAGGGTCAACGAGGGGACGGTGTATCGGGGCAGCTCGGTTCGGCGGGCCATGTCGGAGCCTCCTACGGTGAGTCGGACGACACCCGGTCGGCGTCGTCCGGACCCACGCTGCCGTACGGGGGACGGCCCCGCATCCGGAGCGAACCGATCCGCGGGCCCGCCAGAACCCGTCGGCGCACGCGGAACACAACGACTACGAGGGCCGCCGGCTGGAGGACGACGAGCACCGGAGCGAGGATCGCGGCGCACGACCGCCTCACGCTCGTGGCGTCCTCGACGGTGCTGACCACCGGCCCGCCGACCCCCGGCGTGATCGCCGAGGTCAGCCCAGCGGGTCGCCGAGGTCGTCGAGCCGGCGCAGGACCTCGGCCGGGGTCAGCTGGGCGAGCCCGGGGCCGAGCTCGTCCCAGTGCCGAGGCGCTGCGACCGCCGGCTGGTCGCGCCCGCGCAACGAGTACGGGGTGATGGTCGTCTTGGCCGGGTGGTTCTGCGACCAGTCGAGCAGCACCTTGCCGCCCCGCAGCTCCTTGCGCTGCAGCGCGACGAAGACGTCGGGGTGGCGGTCGGCGAGCTCGTAGGCGAGCGCACGGGCGTAGGCACGGACCTCCATCGCGGTACGGGTCCCGGGGAGGGGTGCGTACAGCTGCAGCCCCTTGCTGCCCGACGTCACCGGAACGGTCTCCAGCCCGTCCTCACGCAGCCGGTCGGCGACGAGGTGCGCGGCGCTCGCGCACTCGACCAGCCCTGCCGGCGCGCCCGGGTCGAGGTCGACCACGAGGCGGTCGGGGTTGTGGACCGTGCCGTCCGGGTCGACGCGCCACTGCGGTGTGTGCAGCTCGAGCGCACCCTGGTTCGCGGCCCACACGAGCGACGGCAGGTCGTCGAGGAACGGGAACGTCACGTTCTTGCCCTGGTCGGGCGCACCGGGCGCCGCGGGCATGGTCATCCGACGCACCCAGTCCGGTGCTCCCGCGGGCGTGTTCTTCTCGAAGAACCGTTCGCCGCCGAGGCCCTCGGGGAACCGGATCCGGGTCACGGGCCGGTGGTGGAGCTGGTGCAGCAGGGCGGGGGCGACGCGCGTGACGTAGTCGATGACCTCGCCCTTCGTCATGCCGTTCGCCGGGTACATGACCCGGTCGAGGTGGCTGAGACGGACCTGGCGGTCGCCGATCGTGACGAGCTGGGCGTCGTCGTTCGAGCTCATGGGTCCTCCTCGTCGCGCACCGGCCCGTGCCGTGCTCGTGACGGCTCCCGGTGGCGAGGGCGCGGTCACCGGTCCATCCTGCCCAGAGAGTCCCGATCCGTCGCGCGTTGGGCG
>DASVMA010000080.1:0-3208 GCA_036384595.1 Cellulomonas sp.
CACCCCCGTCGCCTGGTTCGCGACCTTCGCCGCCTCATTCGCGTTCTGCGCGATCTCCCGGATCGAGGCACCCATCTGCTCCGCACCCGCCGCCACCGTCTGCACGTTCCGGCTCACCTGCTCCGCCGCAGCCGCCACCACACCCGCCTGCACACTCGTCTCCGCCGACCCCGCCGACACCTGCGCCGACGACGCCGACAGCTCCTCGGATGCCGCCGCGACGGCCTCGGCCGTGCCGACGACCTGGGACAGGGTCGAACGGACCGAGACCTGCGCCTTCTCAAGCGAACGGGCCATCTGGCCGATCTCGTCCTGCGTCGTGACCTGCGCGGCCAGGGTGAAGTCACCGTCGGCCATCGCATCGAGCGAGTGCTGCACGGCCCCGACCCCGCGCCGGATCGAGGACGAGATCCGGAACCCGAGCAGCAGGACGAGCGCGAGCGCCACCGCGAGGCTCGCCACAAGGATCACGACCGCACGATCGGCGCTCGCATGGGCGGCGCTGGCCGTCGAGTTGAAGTAGGCGGTCGTGGTGGCCTCGACGTTGTCGAGGTTCGCCACGTACACGTCGATGAGCGGCTGGCTCGCCTTGGCCATCAGCTGCTCGTAGTACGCGCTGTCGCCCGCGATGCCCGCGGGGACGAGCTGGGCGTCGCGGAAGCTGAGCCACTTGGCGTAGTTGGTCCGGAAGTCCTTCCAGTCCTGCGTGACGGCAGCGCCGCCCAGCGCCGACTCGTACGCCTGCGCCGCGGCCTCGAGCTCGGCGTCGTTGTCCTTCTGCTTCGCGACCCAGCTGTCCTTCGCCGCCGAGGTCCGCACCGCCGCGATCTGGGCGGCGATCATCCGCGCCTTGAGCTGGTCCTGGTGGACGGTGCCGCGGTTGTGGACCAGCTTCTCCTGGATCACCGACAGGGTCTCGGTCTGCGCGGCGAGCGCGCGAAGCTGCGTGACCGCGTACGCGCCCGACGCGACCGCGACGACGGCCAGCAGGAGGATGACGCCGACGATCTTCGTGCCGACCTTGAGGTTGCCGATCCCGGAGCCCGCGCCACGCGCTGTCGGCGTGCCGTCGGCCGGCGCCTGGCGACGGTCCGTCGGCCGGGCAGGGCGGACAGGCGACACCGGTGCACGCCCGCGGGCGTCGGGCTCGGTCGCAGGCAGGATCACGGTCGCGGTCATGGGCTTTCTCCGGGTTCGGTGCGGCACTGCACGCCCGCCAGGGTCGGTGGCAGGTTCGAGCTGATGAGGTGGGGGGTCAGGCCGCGACGGCCTGGTCGACGTCCAGGATGAGCAGGAGCGACGACTCAAGCTTGTACGCACCGGTGATGAGCCGGCGCAGCCCGACGTCGAGCGTGTCGGGCGGGACCTCGAAGCGCTCCGGTCCGACCTCGACGACGTCGCCGATCTCGTCGACCAGGAGGCTCACGGGCTCGCCGTCGACCTGGACGACGACCATCATCGGCTCGGCGTCGACCTCCAGCGGAGGAACCCCGAGGCGCGGGCGCAGGTCGATCGTGAGGACGACCTGGCCACGCAGGTTCACGAGGCCCGCGACGTCGACGGGCGCGAGCGGGACCCGGGTGCGGGTGTGCGCGCGGAGCGCCTCCTGGACGCGGGTCACGTCGACCCCGTACAGGGCGCCGCCGAGCGTGAAGGTCACGTACTGGGTCATCGCAGTGCTCCCACGAGGTCGTAGCGGCTGGCGTGACCGGCGGAGCCGGCCTCCGGGACGACCGCCGAGGCGTCGGCCCGCACGTCGTAGAACGTCGGGTCCGCGGCGAGGACCGCTCCGCGGACGTCGAGCAGCTCGGTCACGTGCCCGTCGATGACCGTCGAGCCCACCAGGCCCGAGTCCTCGATGTCGGAGTGCTGCGAGCCGTCGTCGTCGACGATGTCGAGGATCTCGGCGACGACGAAGGCCACGCTGCGTCCAGCCTCGAGGTAGACGACGAGCAGCAGCTCCTCGCTGGGGTCGGCCATGGAGCCGTAGCCGCCGAGCAGCCGGTCGAGCCGGATGAGCGGAAGGATCGTGCCGCGGTACTGGACCACCTCACGACCGCCGACGAGCTCGACCTCGGAGAGCCGGACGTGCTCGAGCCGCGCCACCGAGGCCAGCGGCATGGCGACCCTGCGGTCGCCGCCGATGCCGACGACGAGCACCTGCTCGAGCGCGACCGTCTTGGCGACCTCGGCTGCCGCGCGGGCGCGGCGCAGGTCGACGTCGCTCGTGAGCGCGCGCCGGGAGATGGTCTGGACGTCGAGGATGAGCGCGACGCGACCGTCCCCGAGCACCGTGGCGCCCGCGTAGACCCCGAGGGTCTTCAGTCGCGACGACAGCGGCTTGACGACGATCTCCTCGGTGTTGAGGACGCGGTCGACGAGCAGGCCGAAGCGCTGCTGGTCTGCCTGCACGACAGCGATGACCTGGTTGCCCGACCGCGCCGGACCGCCGGCACCGGCCGGCCCGTCGACCCGCAGCACCGCCGCGAGGGACACGAGCGGGAGGAGCTCCCCGCGGAGCCGGTAGACCGGTGCGGCCTGCACGTACTCGATCGCGGAGTCGGTGCGCTGCGCGTCGAGCGCGACGAGCTCGAGCAGGTTGACCTGCGGTACCGCGTAGAGGTCACCGGCGCACTCGACCGTCAGCGCGGGCATGATCGCCAGCGTCAACGGGATGCGCAGACGCCAGGCCGTGCCCTGGCCGACCGCGGTCTCGACGTCGACGGTCCCGCCGATCGCCTCGATCTTGGTGCGGACGACGTCCATCCCGACGCCGCGGCCCGACACGTTGGTCACCGTGTCGGCGAGCGAGAAGCCCGGCAGGAACAGCAGCTGCACGATCTCCGAGGGGCCCATCGCCGCGAGCTCGTCGGCGGTGCGCAGACCCCGCTGCAGGGCCTTGGCCGCGACCTTCTCGTCGTCGATCCCGCGGCCGTCGTCGGCCACCTCGACCACGACCTGACCGCCCTCGTGGAACGCGCGGAGCGTCAGGACGCCCTTGGCGGGCTTGCCGGCCGCGACGCGCTCGGCCGGGGGCTCGATGCCGTGGTCGACCGCGTTGCGCACGAGGTGCGTGAGCGGGTCCTTGACCGCCTCGAGCAGACCGCGGTCGAGCTCGGTGTCGCCGCCGATCATCTCGAGCGCGACCTCACGCTCGCACTGCGCCGAGAGGTCGCGCACGACGCGCGGCATCTTCGACCACCCGTGG
>DASVMA010000081.1:0-4382 GCA_036384595.1 Cellulomonas sp.
AACGGCATCTGGTGGACCGGCGTCTACCCGGGCCTGGCGATCGTGCTCGTCGTCGCCCTGGCGAGCTTCCTCATCGACGTCATCAACGCTCTCGTCGACCCGAGAGTGAGGTACTGATGAGCGCCATCGTCACCATCGAGACCGAAGGGCTCGCGGGACCCCCGCCGCGTCGGGGCTTCCCCGGCGTCGCCCTGCTCCGGTCGACTCACGGCCTGCAGCGCGGGATGCTGCTCGGCGGTATCGCGGTCATCACGCTGTTCATCGCTGCCGCGGTGCTCGCTCCGCTCCTGGCCCCCTACGGCTTCAACGCCGACCGGGCCGGCGGGGTGATCTTCGGGACGCAGCAGCCGCCGAGCGCTGCGCACCTGTTCGGCACGACGGTCGGCGGCCAGGACGTGCTGTCCCGGGTGCTGTTCGGGGCCCGCACGGCGCTGACCGTCATCGTGCTCGCCGTCGCGATCTCGCTCCTGGTCGGTGTCCCGCTCGGGCTGGTCTCCGGCTACTTCGGCGGCGTCCTCGACCGCGTCCTCGTGCTCATCACCGATGCGCTCTACGCGTTCCCGTCGCTCCTGCTCGCGATCGTCGTCTCGATCATGATCTCGGGCGGTCGGTCGACGCCCTTCGGGGGGATCCTCGCTGCCGCGATCTCGATCACGGTGGTGTACGTCCCGCAGTACTTCCGGGTGGTCCGCAACCTGACCGTCTCCGTGAAGAACGAGCCGTTCGTCGAGTCCGCGCGGATCACCGGGGCCCGCCCGAGCCGGATCATGTTCCGCCACGTGCTGCCCAACGTGTCCCAGACGCTGCCGGTGCTCGCGACTCTCAACGCGTCCGAGGCGATCCTCACGCTCGCGGGCCTCGGATTCCTCGGCTTCGGCATCGAGCCGTCCGCCGCGGCGGAGTGGGGCTATGACCTCAACAAGGCACTGGCCGATGCCACCAACGGCATCTGGTGGACCGGCGTCTACCCGGGCCTGGCGATCGTGCTCGTCGTCGCCGGGGTCACCCTCGTCGGCGAGAGCCTCAACGACGTCCTGAACCCGATGCTGCGCACGCGCGGCGGCGGGACGTCGACCGCGGACGAGGACGAGATCGCGCTGGCCGGGGATCTCGACCCGGTCGTGGGCGAGCCCGCCTCTCCCACCGACGCCACCCCCACGACGGAGGACGACCGATGAGCGTCCCGACGCCACCCATGCTGAGGCTCGACCGCTTGAGCGTCACGTTCCAGACCGACGGCGACCCCGTCCGGGCTGTCCGCGAGGTGAGCTTCGAGGTCGCACCCGGCGAGATCGTCGCGGTCGTCGGCGAGTCGGGGTCCGGCAAGTCCGTGAGCTCGCGCGCGCTCCTGGGCCTGCTGCCCGGCACGGCGACGGTCCAGGGATCGGCCCAGCTCGACGGGACCGAGCTCACCGGGCTGCGGGGCGAGCCGATGCGCCGGATCCGCGGCGACCGGATCGCCATGATCTTCCAGGAGCCGGCGACGTCGCTCGACCCCGTGCGGACGGTCGGCTGGCAGGTCGTGGAGGCGCTGCGCTCGCACCGACCCGTGTCCCGCCGGGCAGC
The DNA here is from genome assembly GCA_036384595.1 of Cellulomonas sp. Lineage (GTDB taxonomy): Bacteria > Actinomycetota > Actinomycetes > Actinomycetales > Cellulomonadaceae > Cellulomonas_A. The sequence continues at coordinate 1,567 of DASVMA010000081.1, forward strand.
CCGGGCTCGTGCCGTCGAGCTGCTCGACCTGGTCGGGATCCCCGACCCGGCCCGCCGCGCCCATTCCTACCCGCACCAGCTGTCCGGCGGGCAGAAGCAGCGTGTGATGATCGCCATCGCGATCGCGTGCGAGCCCGAGGTGATCATCGCCGACGAGCCGACCACGGCCCTCGACGTCACCGTGCAGGCGGCGATCCTCGAGCTGCTCCGGGACCTGCGGGACCGGCTCGGCACGGCGATCGTGCTGATCACGCACAACATGGGCGTCGTCGCCGACCTGGCCGACCGGGTCGTCGTCATGTACCGGGGACAGGTCGTCGAGCAGGGGACGGCCGCACAGATCTTCGCGGCCCCGGCCCACCCCTACACCCAGCGGCTGCTCGCCGCCGTCCCGCACCTGGGCCAAGGACGTTCACACGTCGACGCCCAGCCACCTGTCCCCAGCGCGGGCTCCTCGACGCCCGCGCTGGCGGTCACGGACCTCGTGGTCGAGTTCCCCGGACGGCTCGGCAGCCCGCGGGTGCGCGCCGTCGACGGCGTGTCCCTGACGATCGAGCCCGGGCGCGTCCTCGGCCTCGTCGGAGAGTCCGGCTCGGGCAAGACGACGGTCGGCCGCACCGTGGTCGGCCTCGTGCCCGCAGCCGTGGGCAGCATCGAGGTCTTCGGGACCGACCTGCGCACCGCGTCGCCTGCGACGCTGCGCGCGCTGCGTCGCCGCTTCGGCTTCGTGTTCCAGGACCCGGCCGCATCGCTCAACCCGCGCGCGAGCGTCGGTGCGTGCATCTCCGAGCCGTTGTCGGTCCACTCCGTCGGGAACGACGCCTCACGGCACCGTCGCGTCGCCGAGCTGCTCGAGGCCGTCGAGCTGCCCGCGGCGTACGCGTCCCGCTATCCGCACGAGCTGTCCGGCGGGCAGCGCCAGCGGGTGAGCCTCGCCCGCGCTCTCGTGCTGGCGCCCGACCTGCTGATCGCCGACGAGCCGACGAGTGCGCTCGACGTGTCGGTGCAGGCCACCGTGCTCGCGCTCTTCCAGCGACTGCAGGCCGAGATGGGTTTCGCGTGCCTGTTCATCAGCCATGACCTGGCCGTGATCGACCTGGTCGCCGACGAGGTCGCGGTGATGAGCCAGGGCAAGCTGGTCGAGATCGGCTCGACCGCCGAGGTGCTGCGGGCCCCTGCGCACCCCTACACGCGCGCGCTGCTCGCGGCGGTCCCTGTACCGGATCCGGCCGAGCAGCGGGAGCGGCGGCGCGCGGCGGGCAACCTCGCCTGAGCGCTCCCGTTCGGCCGCTCGCCCGGCGCTCACCGGGGGCCACGTACAGTTGACGTGGCAAACACGCGGGAGCTCGGCGTCACCGAACCGACCGCGGCGGCATCACGGCAGGACGGCAGGACTCATGACGGCAACCCAGACCGACGACGCTGCGGCGACGGATCCCGGCGAGGGAGTCGACCCCGCGGACCTCGCCGTCTTCCTCCGGGTGATCGACGAGGTCGGTCAGCTCCCGTCGGACCACCCCCAGCTCGCGGTCGCACGCCGCGCCACGTCGCAGCTGTTCAAGTCCGCGAAGAAGCAGCGCCGGACCGAGCGTCGCGACGCGATCAGCACCGCGGACCGCGCCGTCGTCCACGCCACCGCGACCGGCAGCCCCGGCCGGATCGACGACGAGACACAGGGGATCTTCCTCGTCGCCACGGCGCCGGGCGCGACTGCAGGCACGCTCCTCAAGCCGCGGCCCTGCTACATCTGCAAAGAGCTGTACACGCACGTCGACGCGTTCTACCACCAGCTCTGCCCGGCGTGCGCGGCGCTCAACCGCGCGAAGCGGGACGCCCGCACCGACCTGACCGGCAAGCGCGCGCTGCTCACGGGCGGCCGGGCCAAGATCGGGATGTACATCGCGCTGCGGCTGCTCCGGGACGGTGCGCACACGACCATCACGACCCGGTTCCCGCGCGACGCCGCCCGCCGGTTCGCCGCGATGCCCGACTCCGAGCAGTGGCTCGACCGGCTGACCATCGTCGGGATCGACCTCCGCGACCCTGCTCAGGTCGTCGCACTCGCCGACGCGGTGGCCGCGGCGGGTCCGCTCGACATCCTCATCAACAACGCAGCGCAGACCGTGCGCCGCTCCCCCGGCTCGTACGCACCGCTGGTCGACGCCGAGCAGCAGCCCCTGCCGGCCGGTCCGCTCCCGAAGGTCCTCACGCTCGGCCACTCGTCCGACGCCCACCCGCGGGCGCTCGCCGGTTCGGTCTCGGCGCTGACGAGCCCGACGTTCGGACCGGGCTCCGACGTCTCCCAGCTGGCGCTCACCGCCGAGTCGGCCTCGCTCGAGCGGCTGCTCGCGGGGACGTCGATCGACGCCGGCGGGCTCGTCCCCGACACGGCCGACTCCAACAGCTGGGTCGCGACCGTCGAGCAGGTCGATGCGATGGAGCTGCTCGAGGTGCAGCTGTGCAACCAGACGGCGCCGTTCATCCTGGTCAGCCGGCTGCGCCGGGCCATGGCCGCGTCGAGCGGGCGGCGGGCGTACATCGTCAACGTCTCGGCGATGGAGGGGGTCTTCGGCCGCGGCTACAAGGGTCCCGGGCACCCGCACACGAACATGGCGAAGGCCGCGCTCAACATGCTCACGCGGACGAGCGCGACCGAGCTCGCCGAGCACGGCATCCTCATGACCAGCGTCGACACCGGCTGGATCACCGACGAGCGCCCGCACCCGACGAAGGTCCGGCTCGCCGAGGAGGGCTTCCACGCGCCCCTGGACCTCGTCGACGGCGCTGCCCGGGTGTACGACCCGATCGTGCGCGGC
>DASVMA010000082.1:0-8200 GCA_036384595.1 Cellulomonas sp.
CGTACTGGGCGCAGACGCTGCCCGCGAACAGCTTCACGTTCTCGCAGCCGGACGTCTACAGCTTCGAGTCCACCATGGACACCGGCTGCGGGACGGCATCCGCGTCGACCGGCCCGTTCTACTGCCCGCCCGACACGACGATCTACATCGACCTCGGCTTCTACGACCTGCTGCAGAGCCAGTACGGGGCGTCGGGCGGCTCGCTCGCCGAGATGTACGTCGTGGCGCACGAGTACGGTCACCACATCCAGCAGATCACCGGTGTCATGGACCGGGCGAACCGCCAGGGAACAGGCGCCGACTCCGACTCCGTGAAGACCGAGCTCCAGGCCGACTGCTACTCCGGACTGTGGACCGGGCACGCCGCGACCGTCGTCGACCCGAAGACGGGCGTGACGTTCCTCAACCCGATCACGCAGGCCGAGCTGTCGGACGCGCTCTCTGCCGCGCAGGCGGTCGGCGACGACCACATCCAGCAGCAGTCGAGCGGCGGGGTGAACCCCGACACCTGGACGCACGGGTCGAGCGCCGAACGAGAGCGCTGGTTCATGACCGGGTACACCCAGGGCACGATCGCGGCGTGCGACACGTTCAGCGCGGCGAGCCTCTGACGGAGGTCGGCTGCCGAGTCCGACGGCCGACAGACCGGCCGCTCCGACGCGCCGCGTCAGATGTTGAAGCCGAGCGCCCGCATCTGCTCGCGCCCGTCGGGCGTGATCTTCTCGGGGCCCCACGGCGGCATCCACACCCAGTTGATGCGGAACCCGTCGACGAGCCCCTCGAGCGACATGCCGGCCTGGTCCTCGATGACGTCGGTCAACGGGCAGGCGGCCGAGGTCAGGGTCATGTCGATGACCGCATGGTTCTGCTGGTCGACCATGACGCCGTAGACGAGGCCCAGGTCGACGACGTTGATGCCGAGCTCGGGGTCGATGACGTCGTGGAGGGCCTCCTCGACGTCCGCGGCTGTGGTCGGCGACGGGTTCGCAGGCGCGGCACCCGGGGTCGTGGTGGTCATGCGTCCTCCTGTGGGGTGCTCGGCGACGTCGCGCCGGTCTTGATGAGGGCATCGGTCAGCGCGGCCCAGCCGAGCAGCGCGCACTTGATCCTGGCGGGGTACTTCGCGACGCCGGTGAAGGCCGTCGCGTCGCCGAGCAGCTCCTCGGCATCGTCGTCGAGCCCGAGGCCGCGCGCGTTCATCAGCGCGCGGAACGTGCCGGCGAGCCGGTCGACCTCGTGGAGGTCGGCGCCGACGACGAGGTCGTGGAGCACCGAGAGGGACGCCTGCGAGATGCTGCAGCCCTGCCCGTCCCAGCTGACGTCGCGGACCACCGGCCGACCGCCGTCGTCGAGCTCGACCCGGAGCGTGACCTCGTCGCCGCACGTCGGGTTGATCTGGTGCGACTCGCCCGCGAGCGCGCCGAGCGGCTGCAGCCCTCGGCCGTGCGGCTCCCGTGCGTGGTCGAGGATGACCTGCTGGTAGAGCTGTTCCATCGCGTCGATGCTCATCGCACGCCCTTCTGGCCCGCCGCAGCGACCGGCGCGTCACCTACTCGGAAGAACGCTCGGACACCCGCCAGTGCTTCCCGGAAGACCTCGACCTCGTCGAGAGTCGTGTAGACGCCTGCCGATGCCCGGGCGGACGCGGCGACACCGAGCCGCCGGTGCAGGGGCTGGGCGCAGTGGTGGCCGACGCGCACCGCGACGCCCGCGTCGTCGAGCACCTGGCCGACGTCGTGCGCGTGCACGCCGTCCACGACGAACGCCACCGTCGCGAGCCGGTCGCGGGTGTCGGTCGGTCCGAGGACCCGCACACCAGGGACCGACGCGACCGCGGCGAGCAGCGCGGCCGCGATCTCCGCCTCGTGCCCGGCGACAGCAGGCATGCCGAGCTCGTCGAGGTAGCTCGCGGCGGCGCCCATCGCGATGGCCTGCGAGACCATCTGCGTGCCCGCCTCGAACCGCTGGGGCGGCGGCGCATAGGTCGCGTGCGTCATCGTGACGACCTCGACCATCGATCCTCCGGTCGTGACCGGCGGCAGGGCCTCGAGCAGCTCGCGTCGCCCGTACAACGCACCGACGCCCGTGGGCGCGAGCATCTTGTGCCCGGAGAATGCCGCGAAGTCGACCCCGAGCGCGTGCAGGTCGACGGGCAGGTGCGGGACGCTCTGGCAGGCGTCGAGCACGGTCAGTGCACCGACCTCGCGCGCCCGGGCCACGAACGGGGCGACCGACGTGACCGCCCCGGTCACGTTCGAGGCATGGGTGAACGCCAGGACCCGCGTGCGCTCGGTCACGACCGTCGCCAGCTCGTCGAGCCGGATCCGGCCGTCGTCGTGCACCCCGAGCCAGCGCAGCGTCGCTCCGGTCCGAGCGGCGAGCTCCTGCCACGGTACGAGGTTGGCGTGGTGCTCGGCCTCGGTCACGACGATCTCGTCACCGGGAGCGAGCGCGAACCGGCGCGCCGCCTCGCCCCCGCGACCCAGCGTCGCGTTCGACATGGCGTACGCGACGAGGTTGATCCCCGCGGTGGCGTTCGAGGTCCAGACGAGCTCCCCCGGGTCGGCGCCGACGAACGACGCCACCCGCTCCCGGGCGTTCTCGAAGGCCTCGGTCGCCTCCTCGGCGAGCTGGTGCGCCCCTCGGTGCACCGCCGCGTTGCGCTGGACGTAGAAGTCCTGCTCCGCGCCGAGCACCACCTCGGGCTTCTGCGAGGTCGCCGCAGAGTCGAGGTACACCAGCGGGCGCCCTCCGCGCACGGTGCGGGCGAGCAGCGGGAAGTCCGCCCGCACGGCGGCGAGCTCACCCGGGGTGAGCCGGGTTGCCTGCGAGATCTCGGTCACGGTCGGTCCTTGCTCTCCTCGGCCGGGTGGTGCACGACGCGCGCTGCGGCGTGCAGCGTCAGGCCGTCGCCCCGTCGGTCAGGAAGCGGTCGTAGCCCTCGTCCTCGAGCCGGTCGGCAAGCTCGGGGCCGCCCTGCTCGGCGATCCGCCCGTCGACGAACACGTGGACGAAGTCGGGCTTGATGTACCGCAGGATCCGCGTGTAGTGCGTGATGAGCAGGACGCCCACCTCGCCGCTCTCGCGCACACGGTTCACGCCCTCGGACACGATGCGGAGCGCGTCGACGTCGAGGCCCGAGTCGGTCTCGTCGAGGATCGCGAACTTCGGCTTGAGCAGCTCGAGCTGGAGGATCTCGTGGCGCTTCTTCTCGCCGCCGGAGAACCCCTCGTTGACGCTGCGCGCCGCGAACTCCGGGTCCATGCGCAGCAGCTCCATGGCCGCCTTGACGTCCTTGGTCCACGTGCGCAGCTTCGGGGCGGTGCCGTCGATCGCCGTCTTGGCGGTCCGCAGGAAGTTCGTCACCGACACCCCGGGCACCTCGACGGGGTACTGCATCGCGAGGAACAGCCCGGCGCGCGCCCGCTGGTCGACGGTCATCGTCAGGACGTCGGCGCCGTCGAGCGTCACCGTCCCGCTCGTGACCGTGTACTTCGGGTGACCGGCGAGCGAGTACGCCAGGGTCGACTTGCCCGAGCCGTTGGGACCCATGATCGCGTGGGTCTCGCCGCTCGCGACGGTCAGGTCGACGCCGCGCAGGATCGGCTTGGGGCCTTCCTTGGTCTCGACGCTGACGTGCAGGTCGTGAATCTCTAGCGTGGCCATACTCAGCTCTCCTCGGAGGATCCGTTGGCGTCGACGTCGACGAGCACACGCTCGCCGTCGACGATCAGGGGGTAGACGGGGACGGGACGGACGGCCGGTGGGCTCAACGGCTTGCCAGTCCTCAGGTCGAAGCGGGAGCCGTGCAACCAGCACTCGATCGTGCTGCCCTCGACCTCGCCGTCGGACAAGGACACCTGCCCGTGCGAGCAGATGTCGGAGATCGCATGCAGCTCGCCGTCCTCGGCGCGCACGACGGCGACCTCGACGGGACCGTTCGCCCCGACCAGCTCGACCCGCAGGGCGCTGCCGACGGCGACGTCGGCGACGTCACAGGCGAGCTGGGCGCTCACAGGGTGTCCTCGAGCCCCACGAGCGTGGGTGCGGCGTCGAGCACACTCATGCTCTTCTCGAGCTCGGCATCGATCGCCGCCGTGAGGCGCTCCTCGACCTCGGGCACGCCGACCGCATGGATCAGCTCGGCGAAGAAGCCGCGGACCACGAGCCGGCGCGCGTCGGGCTCGGGGATGCCGCGCGAGCGCAGGTAGAACAGCTGCTCGTCGTCGAAGCGGCCCGTGGCGCTCGCGTGACCGGCGCCCGCGATGAGGCCCGTCTCGATCTCGAGGTTCGGCACCGAGTCGGCGCGGGCGCCCTCGGACAGGACGAGGTTGCGGTTGAGCTCGTAGGTGTCGGTGCCCTCGGCAGCCGCCCGGATGAGCACGTCACCGACCCACACCGTGTGGGCGCCGTCACCCTGCAGGGCGCCCTTGTACGTGACGCGCGACCGGCAGGACGCCACCGCGTGGTCCACGAAGAGGCGGTGCTCCTGGTGCTGGCCCGCATCCGCGAAGTACAGCCCGATCATCTCGACCGAGCCGTTCTCGCCGGCGAACTCCGCGTCGGGCGTGATGCGCACGACGTCGCCGCCGAGCGTGACCACGATGTGCTTGAGGGTCGCGTCGCGGCCGAGGCGCAGGCGGTGCGACGACGCGTGCACCGAGCCGGGGGCCCAGTCCTGGACCGAGATGACGGTCAGGTGCGCGCCGTCCTCGACGACGACCTCGACCGTCTCGGCGAGTGTCGCCGGGCCGATGTGGTCGATCACGACGAGCGCCTCGGACAGCTCACGGGCGTGCACGAGCACGTGCGACGCCGTCGGCTTGCTCGCGTCGATGCCCTCGACCCGGATGGTCGTCGCGGTGGACGCGACGGCCTGCGGCGGGATCGTCACGATGGTCGCGCGCTGGAACGACGCCCAGGCGGTCGCAGCAGTCCGGTCGCCGGGCTTGCCCGCCTGGCCCAGGCGCACGTCGTCGCGGTCGACGACCTCGACCGTCACCTCGGGCGCCTCGATGACCGTCGTGATGACCTTCGGTCCGGTGAGCTCGGCGTCGAACAGCGGGGCGAGCCGGTCGACCGGCGCGAACCGCCACTCCTCCTCGCGCCCGTTCGGCACGGGGAACTGCGCGAGGTCGAACGAGCTGACGCGGTCCGCGCGGCTCGACTGGGGCGTGCCACCGCGACCGTGCTGGTGCGCGCCCTCGGTGACCGCCCGTGAGTGGTCGGTGGAGAGTCCGCGCGGCGCGCCGGTGGCCTCGTCGAAGTCAGTAGTCGTACTCGTCATCAGCCGACGGCACCTTCCATCTGCAGCTCGATCAAGCGGTTCAGCTCGAGGGCGTACTCCATGGGCAGCTCACGAGCGATGGGCTCCACGAAGCCGCGCACGATCATGGCCATGGCCTCGGTCTCCTTCATGCCACGCGACATGAGGTAGAAGAGCTGGTCCTCGCTCACCCGCGAGACCGTGGCCTCGTGGCCCATCGACACGTCGTCCTCGCGGACGTCGACGTACGGGTAGGTGTCGGACCGGGAGATCTGGTCGACGAGCAGCGCGTCGCACAGCACGTTCGACGCCGAGTGCGAGGCGCCCTCGAGCACCTGCACCAGACCGCGGTAGGACGTGCGTCCGCCGCCGCGGGCCACGGACTTCGACACGATCGAGGACGACGTGTTCGGGGCGGCGTGGACCATCTTGGCGCCCGCGTCCTGGTGCTGACCGGCGCCCGCGAACGCGATCGACAGGGTCTCTCCCCGAGCGTGCTCTCCCATCAGGTAGATGGCCGGGTACTTCATCGTGACCTTGGAGCCGATGTTGCCGTCGACCCACTCCATGGTCGCGCCCTCGGCCGCGGTCGCCCGCTTCGTCACGAGGTTGTAGATGTTGTTCGACCAGTTCTGGATCGTCGTGTAGCGCACCCGCGCGTTCTTCTTGACGATGATCTCGACGACCGCCGAGTGCAGCGAGTCCGACGTGTAGACGGGAGCCGTGCAGCCCTCGACGTAGTGCACGTACGAACCCTCGTCGGCGATGATCAGCGTCCGCTCGAACTGGCCCATGTTCTCCGTGTTGATGCGGAAGTAGGCCTGCAGCGGGATGTCGACGTGCACGCCCGGCGGGACGTACACGAACGAGCCGCCGGACCACACGGCCGTGTTGAGCGACGCGAACTTGTTGTCGCCCGACGGGATCACCGAGCCGAAGTACTGCTCGAAGATCTCGGGGTACTCGCGCAGACCCGTGTCGGTGTCGACGAAGATGACGCCCTGCTCCTCGAGCTCCGACTGGATCTGGTGGTAGACGACCTCGGACTCGTACTGCGCGGCGACACCGCCGACGAGGCGCTGCTTCTCGGCCTCGGGGATGCCGAGCCGGTCGTACGTGTTCTTGATGTCGTCGGGCAGGTCCTCCCACGTGGTGGCCTGCTTCTCCGTCGACCGGACGAAGTACTTGATGTTGTCGAAGTCGATCCCCGAGAGGTCGGCGCCCCACCACGGCATGGGCTTCTTGTCGAACAGGCGGAGCGCCTTGAGCCGCGTCTTGAGCATCCACTCGGGCTCGTTCTTGAGGCCGGAGATGTTCCGCACGACCTCCTCGCTCAGGCCGCGCCGCGCCGAGATGCCGGCGAGGTCGGAGTCGTGCCACCCGTAGGTGTAGTTCCCGATCGAGGCGATGGCCTCGTCCTGGGTCAGCGGTGCGTTCACAGCGCTGTCGGTGGGGGCGCTCATGGTGTCGGTCCTTCCACGGGGGCAGGGGTCGTGATGATCGGGATGTTCGTGGTGCACACGTGACCGCCACCCGCGAGGGTCGCGAGCCGCTGCACGTGCACGCCGAGCAGCCGCGAGAAGGCGTGCGCCTCGGCCTCGCAGAGCTGGGGGAACTCGGCGGCGATCTCCTGGACCGGGCAGTGGCCCTGGCAGAGCTGGATCGCGGCAGCGCCCGGGACGGGTCGAGCGGTCGCGGCGTACCCGTCGACGGCGAGCGCGTCCGCCAGGACGTTCACGCGAGCGTGCATGTCCGCGCCTGCGGCCGTCAGGGCGAACGTGTACCGCTGCTCGAGGTCGCGTACGCGACTCTCGGCGAAGTCGGTGACGGCGTCGGGACCCGCGACGGTGGAGAGGTAGCGCAGCGCCTGTCCCGCCAGCTCGGAGTACCGGTGCGACAGGGCGGCCTGCCCGTGGCTCGTGGCCACGTAGCGGCGCGCGGGACGACCGCGGCGAGCCGGGCCGAGCCCCTGCGAGCCCTCGTGGACGGAGATCTGCTCGGTGCCCTCGAGCACACCGAGGTGGCGACGGATCGCAGCGGGCGTCAGGTCGAGCTCGCGTGCGATGTCGGCGGCCGAGACGGGTCCATCGGCGGCGATGAGCTGCAGGACGCGGACGCGTGTCCCGGCCTCGGACTCGCCGGAGTCGGACGCGCCGGGGCCGGCCGGGCGCACGTCGGGCAGCGTCACGCTCATGCACACCTCCTGCAGGATCCGGTGGTCCGCCGCTCGCCCGGTCAGGGCGCTCGTCATCGGAAGGGCGCACAGATGCGCCCGCTCGATATTGACAACATCCTTGTGTCGCAATTCGTTCCACGCAAGCAAGGGCACCCTCACCAGAGGGGCAGCGGGCGCCAGGCTCATGGGGAGGGCGCCTAGACTCGCGACCGTGCCCGACTCCCCCGCCGTCGAGATCCGTGGCCTGGTCAAGCGCTATGACGGCCGCGCCGTCGTCGACGGGCTCGATCTCGTCGCCGACGCCGGGCGCATCACCGCCGTCCTCGGACCGAACGGTGCCGGCAAGACCACCACGATCGAGTGCTGCGAAGGGCTGCGGGTGCCGGACGGCGGCACGGTCCGCGTCCTCGGTCTCGACCCGCGCATCGACGCACGCGCCCTCAGCCCTCGCGTCGGGGTCATGCTCCAGGACGGCGGCCTGCCGAACACGCAGCGCGCTGGCGACGTGCTCCAGCACGTCTCACGCATGTACGCCGAACCGGCCGACACGGGCGAGCTGACCGAACGCCTCGGCCTCGCGTCGTTCGCCCGCACCTCCGTCCGGCGGCTGTCCGGCGGCCAGCGGCAGCGCCTCGCGCTCGCCGTCGCCCTCGTCGGGCGGCCGCGGCTGGTGTTCCTCGACGAACCCTCCGCGGGTCTCGACCCGCAGGCGCGACGGGCGGTGTGGGACCTCATCGGGGAGCTGTCCGACGACGGCG
>DASVMA010000083.1:0-7454 GCA_036384595.1 Cellulomonas sp.
CCGCGCGGCGCGGCGAAGGCGCGGCGGTGGCCGGGTCGACGACGGGGTCGGCTGCTGAGTCAGGCATGCCTTCACGGTAACCGGGCGAACGGCGCGCGGCGACGGGGCGGCGCGTGACGGTCAGCACAGGTGACTGTCAGCACATGAGCAGCACCCGCGGCCGCCTGCACTGCCTGCGCCCCGGGACGCGGGCGGCATCGCTCATGGCGCAGCTCAGCGCTCCGCCGCGCTCCAGGTGATGCCGTCGAGGATGTCGTGCTCGGACGTCACGACCTGCGTCAGCTCGCCACCCGCCGCCGCGACCGCATCCCGGACGCGCGCGACGACGTCGTGCCACACGAGCGCGCCCGCGCCGATGACGTCGATCCGCCCCGGGTGCATGAACCCGAGCGCGGCACGTTCGGCATGCGTGCGGGCCAAGAGGTCGTCGCACGCAGCGAGCACCGCGTCGACCGGCTGGACCGCGCCGTCGATACGAGCGGGGTCATACGCGGCCAGGCCGAGGACGTGCGCCGTGACGGTCGTGACGGTCCCCGCGAGTCCCACCAGCGTGACGGCCCGACCCAGCGGGACGACCCGCGCAGCCTCATCGAGCGCCGCGGCGACGTCGGCGTGCGCCGCGGCGATCTCGTCGGGCGTCGGGGGGTCGCTGAGCAGGTGGCGCTCGGTCATCCGCACGCAGCCGACGTCCATCGAGTACGCGGACTCGGGGGTGGCCGTACCGAGCACGAGCTCGGTCGATCCCCCACCCAGGTCCACGACCAGGAACGGTCCGGTGTGCTGGGCTCCCAGCACGCGCGTCGCGCCGCGGAAGGAGAGCGCGGCCTCCTCGTCTCCACCGATGACCTCGGGCTCGACCCCGAGCGCATCGCGCACCCCGTCGACGAAGTCCTGGCGGTTCTCGGCGTCACGTGACGCGCTCGTCGCGACGAACCTGATCTTCTCGACCCCGAGGTCCGCGCAGATCGCCGCGTACCGGCGCGCGGCGTCCAGCGTCCGCTCGAGAGCCTCCGGGGCGATCCGACCGGTCCGGTCGACGCCCTGCCCGAGCCGCACGACCTCCATGCGCCGGTCGAGGTCCGTGAGCACGCCGCGCTCGAGGTCGATGTCGGCGACGAGCAGCCTGATCGAGTTGGTCCCGCAGTCGATCCCCGCCACCCGAGTCATCCGGACATCCTCGCTTCTCGCCTGTGGCGATGTCATATCCGGCCGGCCCGACGCCGGACAGCCGCCGGCGGACCCTCGGCGAGCATCAGCACGTGCAGCGGGTCGGCGCCCAGACCGGCGCCAGCTCAGCGAGCACGAGGTCGCCGATCGGGTTGACGCCGGGACCTGCGGCGAGCGCATGCCCGACGAGGACGTGCAGACACTTGACGCGCGTGGGCATCCCGCCCGCCGAGACGCCGGCGATCTCCTCGACGTGCCCGAGCTCCTCACGATCCGCGAGGTACGCCTCGTGGGCCAGGCGGTAGGCCGCCGCGAGCTCGGTGTCCTCCACGAGCCGCGCCGAGAGCTCCTTCATCAGACCGCCTGCCTCGAGCGTGCTCACGGCGGCGACGGCGGGCGGGCACGTCAGGTAGTACGTCGTGGGGAACGGTGTGCCGTCGTCGAGACGCGGCGCCGTCCGGACGACGAGCGGGCGGCCGCACACGCATCGCGCGGCGATCCCCACGACCCCGCGCGGCACCCGCCCGAGCTGCTCGGCCAGCACTTCGAGGTCGCGATCGGTCACCGTCGCAGATCCAGTCGCGGCGCGCGCCTCGGGGCGCAGGTCGGCGCGTGCCTTGGTGGGCGCCTCGACGCGCGCGTCGGTCGTCCCGGAGGTGTCGGTCACAGCTGGTCCGTTCAGGTCGAGCGTCAGGGAGCGGTGGGCTGGCCCGCGGGCGCGCTCGAACCGTCCGTGGGGGCCGTGCCATTGTCCCCCGGGGCGACGGCGTCGTTCGACGTGCTCCCCGCGACCAGCACCGAGCCCCAGACCACCTGGTACCAGGGTTCGGTCGTGTTCGCGGCCCCCCGGGAGGTGCCCGACGCGGCAGCCGCAGCGGCCGACGAGGTCGCAGCCGGGACGTCGGGCACAGACCCGGGGTCCTGGACGCGGTAGGCCGTCTCGCCCGGCAGGACGAAGGCGAGCCGCTCGCGCGCCTGCGCCACGACGTACGCCGGGTCGTCCCACCGCTTGAGCCTGTTCGTCAGGTCGTCGTTGCCGGCCTGCGCGACCGCGACCTGGGCGGTGAGCTGACGCAGCTCCTCGCGCTGCTGGAGGTACGACCGCAGCGTCGGGAACACGAGGACGAAGGCGAGCAGCGTCACGACACCCATCACCATGACACGCACGGTGAACAGCCGAGGGATGCGCACCTGCACGGACTCGGTGCGGGGCACCCCACGGCTCGGTGTGGACGCGGCCGGGCCGCGCGACGACGGTCGGGACGCTGCCGGACGGGTCGCTGCGGAAGCCCGCGCGGGACGGGCCGCTGCCGACCGAGGAGCTGCCGGTCGCGCCGACGTCCCGCGCCCTGCCGACGCCCGTGGTGTGGCAGCGCGGGGAACCGCCGGCCGCCCGGACGCTGCGTCCCTGTCACCGGCGGTGGGTGTCCGGCCCGCGACCGATCCTGACCCGGCACGCGGGTCTGCCGGGCGGCGGGACGGGGACATGCCTCGATTGTGCCTTCCAGAGCCCGTGCGCCGGGCCTGGCACGCCGAAGCCCGGCATCCCGAAGGCCGGCCACCCTGACCCCGGGCACGCCGAAGGCCGGCGACCCTCTCGGGTCACCGGCCTCCGGTCCGTGCGATCGGGACGCTCACGCGTCCGGCGAATGCCGGTAGTGCTGTCTCAGCGCTGCTTCCACCGCGGGAAGGCGCTCGCACCGGCGTAACGGCCGGCGTCGTCCAGCTCCTCCTCGATGCGGAGCAGCTGGTTGTACTTGTTGATCCGCTCGCCGCGCGCCGGGGCGCCCGTCTTGATCTGACCGCCGTTGACGGCCACGGACAGGTCCGCGATCGTCGTGTCCTCGGTCTCACCCGAACGGTGCGAGACCATCGCGGTGTAGCCGTTGCGCTGCGCGAGCGACACGGCGTCGAGGGTCTCGGTCAGCGTGCCGATCTGGTTGAGCTTGACGAGCAGCGAGTTCGCCGACTTGAGCTCGATGCCCTTGGCGAGGCGGATCGGGTTCGTGACGAACAGGTCGTCACCGACGATCTGCACCTTGTCGCCGACCTCGGCGACCAGACGGGTCCAGGCGCTCCACTCGTCCTCGGACAGCGGGTCCTCGATGGAGACCAGCGGGTAGTCGGCGACGAGCTGCGCGTAGTACGCGATCATCTCGTCGGTCGACGTCGCCTTGCCCTCGAACTGGTAGGCACCGTCCTTGAAGAACTCCGTGGCCGCGACGTCGAGCGCGAGCCCGACGTCCTTGCCCGGGGTGAAGCCGGCCTTCTCGATCGCGACGAGGATCAGGTCCAGCGCCGCGCGGTTGCTCGACAGGTTCGGGGCGAAGCCGCCCTCGTCGCCGAGACCGGTGCTCAGGCCCTGGGCCTTGAGCACGGACTTCAGGGAGTGGTAGACCTCGGCGCCGGTACGCAGCGCCTCACGGAACGACGTGGCGCCGATCGGGGCGACCATGAACTCCTGGATGTCGACGTTGGAGTCGGCGTGCGACCCACCGTTGAGGATGTTCATCATCGGGACGGGCAGGACGTGCGCGTTCGGTCCGCCGATGTAGCGGAAGAGCGGCAGGTCGACCGAGTCGGCCGCGGCTTTCGCGACGGCGAGCGAGACACCGAGGATCGCGTTGGCGCCGAGCTTGCCCTTGTTGGGGGTCGCGTCGAGCTCGATCAGCGCCTGGTCGACGAGCCGCTGCTCGGTCGCCTCGAAGCCGATCAGCTCGGGGGCGATCTCGTCGATGACGGCGTTGACCGCGTCCTCGACGCCCTTGCCCAGGTAGCGGGACTTGTCGCCGTCACGACGCTCGACGGCTTCGAATGCTCCGGTCGACGCGCCCGAGGGGACGGCCGCGCGGGCGATGGTGCCGTCGTCGAGTGCTACCTCGACCTCGACAGTGGGGTTGCCGCGAGAATCCAAGATCTCGCGGGCGCCGACGGCCTCGATGCTGGCCATGGTGCTCCTTCGACAGGCGGGTGGGTTTGCGTCCTCAGCCTAACCGTGTGCGGATGAGGACGTGGTGGGACCTTTGGCAGAGGACGTCAGCCGACGTAGGACTTGACCCCGGCAAGGATCTGCGCGAGGCCCTTCTTGGCGTCCGCGAGGAACATCCCGGTCTTCGGGTCGCCGTACAGCTCGTTGTCCAGACCGGCGTAGCCGTGGCCCAGCGAGCGCTTGATCACGATGATCGAGCGCGCGTGGTCGACGTCGAGGATCGGCATCCCCGAGATGGCGTTGCCGGGACGGCGGGCCGCCGGGTTCGTCACGTCGTTGGCGCCCACGACGAGGGCGACGTCGGCCGTGTCGAACTCCGGGTTGACCTCGTCCATCTCCTTGAGCTGGTCGTACGGCACGTCAGCCTCGGCGAGGAGCACGTTCATGTGCCCCGGCATGCGGCCCGCGACCGGGTGGATCGCGTAGTAGACGGTGATCCCGCGGTCGGTGAGCAGCTTGCCGAGCTCACCGCACTCGCGCTGCGCCTGGGCGGCCGCGAGGCCGTACCCGGGCACGATGATGACCTTCTGGGCGTAGGCGAGCTGGATGGCGACGTCGTCCGCGCTGACCTTGCGGACCTCGACCCCGGCCATCGCGCTGCTCGCACCGGCGTCTGCCGCGCTCGTGTCCCCGGTGCCGAAGCCGCCGACCATGATCGACATGACCGAGCGGTTCATGGCCTCGGCCATCTGCTGGGTCAGGATCGTTCCGGAGGCCCCGACGAGGGCGCCCGCGATGATCATGATCTGGTTGTCGACGACGAAGCCGGCCATCGCGACCGCGAGGCCCGTGAACGCGTTGAGCAGCGAGACCACGACGGGCATGTCGGCGCCGCCGATCGGCAGCACCATCAGGATGCCGAACGCGAGAGCCGCGATGACGACGAGCCACAGCAGCCACGCGCTGGGGTTCGCGATGACCACGACGCCGCCGACGACCGCGACGACGGCCGCGACGATGCTCGCGAGCCGCGACCCGGCGAACGTGATCGGCGCACCGGAGACCCAGCCCTGGAGCTTGCCCGCCGCGATGAGCGACCCGGAGAACGTCACCGAGCCGATGATCACGTCGAGCACGACGGGCACCGACACGCCTGCGGTCAGCGCGCCCTCGGCGTTCAGCCGCACGAAGTCGACGACGCCCACGACCGCGGCCGCGCCGCCGCCGACCGCGTTGAACAGCGAGACGAGCTGCGGGATCGCCGTCATCTTGACGCGGCGAGCGCCGATCATGCCGGCGGCCGACCCGGCGAGCGCGCCCACAGCGAGGGCGACCGCGGCGATCGGGACGATGCGACCGTGTCCCTCGCCCGCGAGGATGAGCACGACCGTCGCCACGACGGCGCACGACATCCCGGCGGCCGAGAGCAGGTTGCCACGACGGGCTGTCACGGGCGACCGCATGAAGTGCAGGCCGAGCACGAACGTCACGGCTGCGAGCAGGTAGACGACCCGGATGACCGTGTCGAGCAGGGGAAGGGTGTTGCCGCTCATCGCACGTCTCCGTCGTGGGTCGCCGCAGCAGGAGCGGCCACGGGGGCCGGCTTGGGCTTGGTCCTGAACATCTCGAGCATCCGGTCGGTGACCACGTAGCCGCCCACGACGTTCATGGCAGCGAAGGCCGCCGCGACGAACGTCAGGACGTACGCCGCGGGGTTGTCGGCGACGGCGGCGATGAGGATCGCGCCGACGAGAACGACGCCGTGGATCGAGTTGGCGCCCGACATCATCGGCGTGTGCAGGGTCGCGGGGATCTTGCTGATGACCTCGAACCCGACGAGCAGAGCGAGGACGAACAGAGCCAGGTTGCTGAGCAGCTGGGCGCTCATCTCACTCCCCTTCCGGAAGGGTCTCGGGTGCGGCGTCCACAGCGGTGACGTCTGCCGCGGCGGGGCGCACCCACACCGCGTCGACGACCTCGTCGGTGGGGTCGAGGGCCACGGCGCCGTCCTTCACGACGGCCGTCAGGAGCGCGGCGACGTTGCGGGCGTAGGCGGCCGAGGCGCCGGTGGCCATCTGCGCGGGCAGGTTGCCCGCACCGATCACCGTGACGCCGTTGGCGGTGACGACGCGCTCGTCGGGGACCGAGCCGTCGACGTTGCCGCCGAGAGTGCTCGCGCCGAGGTCGACGACGACGGAGCCCGGAGCCATCCCGGCCAGCGTCTCGGCCGTCACGAGCACCGGCGGGCGAGCGCCCGGCACCTGGGCAGTCGTGATCACGATGTCGAACGCGCGCATCTTGGCCGACAGCTCGGCCTGCTGGGCCGCCTGCTCGTCGGGCGTCAGCGCGCGGGCGTAGCCACCCTCAGAGGCGACGTTGACCGTGGTCGCCAGGAAGCTCGCGCCGAGCGACTTGACCTCCTCGCGCGCTGCCTCGCGGACGTCGTAGCCGGTGACCTGCGCGCCGAGCCGGCGCGCCGTGCCGATGGCCTGCAGGCCCGCGACGCCCGCACCGAGCACGAGGACCTTCGCGGGCCGTGCCGTACCGGCCGCAGTGATCATCATCGGGAAGTACCGGGCGAACGCCTCGGCCGCGACGATCGCGGCGCGATAGCCCGCCACGGATGCCTGCGAGCTGAGCGCGTCCATCGTCTGGGCGCGCGACAGGGTGCGCGGCAGGAGGTCGAGCGAGAGGACGACGACGCCGCGTGCCACGAGCTCGTCGAGCCCGGCGCGTCCCGTGCCGCGGGCGTCGAGCAGGCCGACGAGCACCTGACCGGGACGCAGCAGCGCGAGGATCTCCGGTTCGGGTCGGCGGACCGCCAGGAGCACGTCCGCGGACTCCAGAACCGACTCGAGGGTGTCGGTCTTCGCGCCGGCGGCGACGTACTCGTCGTCCGGGTGGAAGGCACCCGCCCCGGCTCCGGCCTCGATCAGCACCTCGAACCCGCCTGCGACGAGTCGCGTGACGGTGTCGGGGACGAGTGCGACGCGTCTCTCCCCGAGCCCCCTCTCGGTGAGCGCTGCAACCGTCAGTGTGGCCGTCATCGGTCCTCGCTTCCTCGCTCGGTCCTCGGAGCAGCCGTCGGCTCTCCAGGTGTCATGGTGACGACGCCGTCAGGTCGATTTGCCGGACCTTGGTCCCGAGAGTCCCGCTCAGCAGCTCGCACGTCGGCCTCGACGGCCCGGACGGCCTGCCGCAGCGCCGACTCGGCATCCACGCCCAGCTCGTCGGCCGCGGCCACGAGCTCGAGCAGCCGCCGACCGACCTCGGCCTCGGCCCACGCCGCGGCACCCTGACCGACGGGGCCGTCGGTGCTGATCGGCCCCAGCGGCGGTGCGACCTGGGCCAGGTCGCC
>DASVMA010000084.1:0-6755 GCA_036384595.1 Cellulomonas sp.
GAGGTGCTGGCGCTCGGTCCCGAGTTCGTCGTGGCCGCTGTGTCGTGGCCGGCGATGCCGGGCGTCGTGCGCGAGCTGGTCGCCGCAGGTGCCAAGGTCCTGGCCGAGACGCCCCCGGCGCCCGACCTCGACGGCCTGCGCGGCCTGTGGAACGACGTCGGCGCCTCGGGGCTCGTGCAGGTCGGTGAGCAGTACACGCTCATGCCGGGGCACGCGTCGCGGCTGGCGGTCGTGCGTGAGGGTGTGGTCGGCACCCCGACCGCGGTCGAGATCGCCTCGACGCACCTGTACCACGCGGTGGCCCTGGTCCGTGCGTTTCTCGACGTCGACATGGACGAGACGGTGGTGAGCGCCCGGTCGTTCGTGGCGCCGTTGGTCGACCCCCTGACGTTCGACGGCTGGGCCGTCGACCCGCAGCCCGGTCCGCGCACGACGACGATCGCCACCCTGGACTTCGGAGACGGTCGCATGGGTCTGAACGACTTCGTCGAGAACCAGTGGTGGAACCCGCTGCGCGCGCGGCGGATCGTGATCCGCGGCTCGCTCGGCGAGGTCGTCGACGACGCGGTCACGCGACTCACCGCGGACGGGCCCGTGACCTCGCCGATCATGTACCGGCGCACGGGCGTGGACATGAACCTCGAGGGCAACGAGGTGGTCAACGCGTCGTTCGACGGCCGCGTCGTCTACCGCAACCCGTGGGTGGGCAGCCGCCTGTCCGAGGACGACATCGCGGTCGCGGCCCATCTGGCGGCCGTGGGTCGCTGGGCCCGGGATGACGGACCGGCGCCCTATCCGCTCGCGCAAGGCTGCCAGGACCACGCGCTGGGCCTGGCCATCGAAGAGTCCGCACGCACCGGCGCGGATGTGCGCGTCGCCAAGGAGGTCTGGGTCTGATGCCGCTCGTCACGATCGAGGTCGCGGACACCGTCCCGGCCGCCACACGCTTCGCCTATGCCGACGCCGTCAACGCGGGTCTCGTCGAGGGCCTCGGCATGGATGCGGAGGACCGGTTCCAGGTCATCCACCCGCTGCCGGCCGACCACCTCGTCGCCGACGCCCACTACCTCGGAGGAGACCGCCGCGACGTGGTCTACGTGCGGATCCTCATGGTGCGCATGTATGACGCGGCGACCAAGGCGCGCATGTACGAGGCCGTCGCACGGCGTCTCGAGGCCGAGGGGGTCAGGCCGGACGACGTCTTCATCGCCGTCACGGAGAACGGCCTCGAGGACTGGTACCCCGGCGCACGCGGCACGCGCTGACATCCGAGCGAACAGACCGAGGGGGACCGGGTACCGATGAGCACACAGGTGCAGGGCATCGCGCAGCGAGTGGCGACGCTGCTGGCGGGCATGACGCTCGAGGAGAAGCTGGCGCAGCTGGTCGGTGTGTGGGTCGACGCCGGGTCGGGTGCCGGCGTCGCGCCGATGCAGGATGCGATGGTCGACGAGGAGCCGGCGTTCGAGGACTTCGCACGGGACGGCATCGGTCAGATCACCCGGTTCTACGGCACGGCGCCGGTCGACCCGGTGAGCGCGGCCCGATCGCTCCGCGAGCGGCAGCGCTGGCTGGTCGAGCACACCCGCACCGGCATCCCCGCCGTCGTGCACGAGGAGTGCCTGACGGGTCTGGCGGCCTGGCAGGCGACGACGTTCCCCGCGCCGTTGTCCTGGGGCGCATCGTTCGATCCGGAGCTGGTCCGGGAGATGGGCCGCGCGATCGGTGCCACGATGCGTTCCCTCGGCGTCCACCAGGGCCTCGCACCGGTGCTCGATGTCGTGCGGGACGCCCGCTGGGGTCGCGTCGAGGAGTGCATCTCGGAGGATCCGTACCTCGTGGGGACGGTGGCGACCAGCTACGTGCGCGGGCTCCAGGACGAGGGGGTCGTGGCCACGCTCAAGCACTTCGTCGGGTACTCGGCATCCCGGGCCGGGCGGAACCTCGCGCCGGTCCACGCCGGTCCACGCGAGGTCGCCGACATCCTGCTGGTGCCGTTCGAGATGGCCGTCCTGGACGGCGGCGCGCGGTCCGTCATGCACTCGTACGCCGAGGTCGACGGGCTGCCCGCGGCGGCGGACCGCGCCCTGCTGACAGGTGTGCTGCGCGACCGGTGGGGGTTCGACGGGGTGGTGGTGGCCGACTACTTCGGGGTGGCGTTCCTCGCGTCGCTGCACGGCGTCGCCGTCGACCTCGGTGACGCCGCCGCTCAGGCCCTGACCGCAGGGGTCGACGTCGAGCTGCCGACGGGCAACGCCTACCGCACCCCGCTCGCGGAAGCGGTCCGTTCGGGCCTCGTCGACGAGGCGCTCGTGGACCGGGCGGTGGAGCGGGTGCTGCGGCAGAAGGCCGAGCTCGGCCTGCTCGACGCGACGTTCGACATGCCCGACGACGACCCGGGCACCCTCGACCCCGCGGACCACCGGGCGTTGGCAGCCCGGATCGCGGACGAGGCGATCGTTCTCCTCGCGAACGACGGGACCCTGCCGTTGGACCACCCCGCACGAGTGGCCGTCATCGGGCCGAACGCGGACCGAGCGACGGCCTTGTTCGGCTGCTACTCGTTCGCCAACCACGTCCTCGAGCATCACCCGGACGTGCCGCTCGGCATCGAGGTGCCGACAGTCCTCGACGCGCTGCGCGACGAGCTGAGCGGTGCGGACCTCACGTACGCCGCCGGGTGCGGCGTCGACGACCCGGACCGGTCGGGCATCGCCGCAGCGGTCGCCGCAGCGGCCGGCGCCGACGTCGCGGTCGTCGTCGTGGGGGATCGGGCGGGCCTCTTCGGTCGTGGCACGTCGGGCGAGGGCTGCGACGTGGACGACCTCGAGCTGCCTGGGGTGCAGCGCGAGCTTGTCGAGGCGGTGCTCGCCACCGGCACCCCGGTCGTGCTCGTGCTCGTCACGGGCCGCCCGTACGCGGTCGGGTGGGCTCTGGACTCGTGCGCCGCGGTCGTCCAGGCGTTCTTCCCGGGTGAGGAGGGCGCGGCGGCGATCGCCGGGGTGCTCAGCGGGCGGGTCAACCCGTCCGGTCGGCTCCCCGTCAGCATGCCGCGCTCCGGCGGTGCGCAGCCGTACTCCTACCTCGATCCGCGGCTCGGCGGCCTGTCCTCGGTGTCGAACCTCGACACCGCGCCCGCCCGACCGTTCGGGTTCGGCCTGTCGTACACGACCTTCACGCACGAGAGCCTGACCGCGACGTCGACCGCGGTGCCGACGGACGGCACGATCGAGGTGAGCGTCCGGGTCACCAACACCGGCGGGCGGCGGGGTGCCGATGTCGTGCAGCTCTACGCGCACGACCCCGTGGCGTCGATCACCCGGCCGGTGGCGCAGCTGCTCGGCTACGCGCGGGTCGAGCTCGACCCGGGTGCAGAGGTGATCGTGCGGTTCGGCGTGCCGACCACTCGCCTGGCGTTCAGCGGACGTGACCTCGTCCGCGGCGTGGAGCCGGGTGCGATCGAGCTGTGGGTCGGGGCGTCGTGCGCCGAGCGCGAGACTGAGGCGAGCGTCGAGCTCGTCGGCGCGCGGCACGAGATCACGGTTGCGGACGCGCGATGGGTCGACGTCGTGATCGAGGGTGCCACGGGCCAGGTGTGAGCCGGCGCCGCGGCTCGCGGCGCCCAGGTCAGTCGATCAGCAGAGGTCATCACAGGCAGGGAGTCATCACATGCAGCTCGCGTCCCGCAGCATCCCGGAGGCGCTGCGTCACCGCGTCGGCCGCTCGTCGGTCACGGTGCGCACAGCCGACGGAGAGGTCGTCGCCGGCACCGAGGTCGTGGTCGAGCAGGTCCGGCATGCGTTCGCGTTCGCGAACATCGGCTTCGACTTCATCGGCTTCGCCAACGGCGAGACCGAGGCGACCCCGGACAGCCCCTTCGGCGGTGCTGCCCCGTCGGCGGCCGCGCACCTCTCCGAGCTGTGGTTCGACGTGTTCAACACCGCGACGCTGCCGTTCTACTGGGGCGGGTTCGAGCCGGAGCGAGGGCACCCCGACACCGAGCGGCTGCGGCGTGCCGCGCAGTGGTTTGTCGACCACGGCTGCGTCGTCAAGGGTCACCCGCTCGCCTGGCACACGCTCGCGCCCGGCTGGCTCCACGACCTGTCGACCGACGAGGTGGAGGCGGCCGTGCGCGCGCGGATCGTCCGGGAGGTCACGGGGTTCCGCGGCGTCATCGACGTGTGGGACGCGATCAACGAGGTCGTGATCATGCCCGTGTTCGACAAGGAGGACAACGGCCTGACCCGGCTGTGCCAGCGGCTCGGGAGGGTCGAGACGGTCCGACTGGCCTTCGAGACGGCGCGGACGGCCAACCCCGGTGCCACGCTGCTCCTCAACGACTTCGACATGTCCCCGGCGTACGAGCACCTCGTCGAGGAGTGCCTTGCCGCGGGGATCCAGATCGACGGCCTCGGGCTGCAGAGCCACATGCACCAGGGCTACTGGGGCGAGGAGAAGACGCTCTCGATCCTCGAACGGTTCTCGCGGTTCGGCCTGCCCGTGCACATGACCGAGACCACCTTGCTCTCGGGCCGGCTCATGCCCCGTGAGATCGTCGACCTCAACGACTACCAGGTTGCCGACTGGCCCTCGACGCCCGAGGGCGAGGCGCGGCAGGCCGACGAGATCGTCCGGCACTACACGACGCTCGTCGGCCATCCTGCGGTCGAGTCGATCACCTACTGGGGCCTGACCGACGACGGTGCCTGGCTCGGTGCGCCGGCCGGTCTGGTGAGGTCCGACGGCACGCCCAAGCCCGCATACGCGGCGCTGCGCGGTCTGATCAAGGACGACTGGTGGCTCGGGCAGACGCGCGTCCGGACGGACGACGAGGGACGCCTCGGCGTGGAGGGCTTCGCGGGGGAGTACCGCATCACCGCCGGAGACCTGAGCGGCACGGTCGTTGTCGAGGCGACCGACGGCACCGCCGAGGTCGTCGTGACGTGATTGCCGTCCCGGCGCGTCGGTCCCTGCCGACGATCACCGACGTCGCCGCCCGCGCCGGGGTCTCGACAGCGACGGTCTCCAAGGTGATCAACGCCCGCAGCGGTGTCGCGGCACCGACCGCGCAGCGGGTCCTGTCGACGATCGAGGCCATGGGGTACGAGCCGAGCCTCGCGGCGACGCGGCTGCGGGGCGGGACCGCGCGCGTCGTGGGCGTGCTGTTCTCCGAGCTCGGGCAGTGGGCCGGCGAGGTGCTGAAGGGCGTGGCAGCGGCCGCCACGGGTTCCGGCTACGGGCTCCTCGTGTTCTCCGCCGCGGGCGATGCGTCGACACGCGGCTGGGAGCGCCGAGCCCTGGTCAGGCTCGGAGGCACGTTGATCGACGGTGCGATCCTCATCGCTCCCTCTCAGGCCGTGAGCTGCGTCGGTGTGCCCGTCGTCGAGGTCGCCGCACGGGGGCCGGTGCAGCGTCTCGTCGGCGAGACCGACGATGCCCCGGAAGATGAGGGAGTGGTGGCAGGTCGGGCTGCGCCGCGCGACCTCGGTGATGCGGCCTTCAGGACGCTCCTGGCGCTCATCGGGTCCGCGGCGGACGGTCCACGGGCCCCGGTGGGGCCCTCCGCTACAATGAAAGTCGCATAGCGGCCCGGTCTGTCAGACCGGGATCTGCGTCCGACTCTCCAGATCGGCATCCTCAGGTTCACCGGGGCCCCGTGGTCTCGCGGTGGCAGGCGTGTGCGACAACTGGCCGAGATGTCGCTCGGTGCCTGGATGAGAGGGCCATCACCCCATGACTACGACGCTCACCACCCCTGACCTGGTCTCGACGGCAGATGACAGCGTGACCGTCCTGCCTGCGGACGACGGCTTCATCCTCTCGGCGAGCGAGGACGACGCTCCCGCCGCGGTGATCTTCACCGCAGGCGCGACGAGCGATCCCGTCAAGGACTACCTCAAGGCGATCGGCCGCGTGCGGCTGCTCACGGCCGAGGAGGAGGTGACGATCGCCCTGCGGATCGAGGCCGGGCTCTTCGCCGACCACCTCCTGCAGAGCGCGGCGGTCCACAAGGGGGCCTCGAAGCGCGAGCTCGAGCTCATCGCTGCCGACGGTCGACGCGCCAAGGACCACCTGCTCGAGGCGAACCTCCGGCTGGTCGTCTCCATCGCCAAGAAGTACACCGGGCGCGGCATGCTCTTCCTGGACCTGATCCAGGAGGGCAACGCGGGTCTGATCCGTGCGGTCGAGAAGTTCGACTACTCCAAGGGCTTCAAGTTCTCCACGTACGCCACCTGGTGGATCCGCCAGGCCATCACCCGCGGCATGGCCGACCAGTCGCGCACCATCCGCATCCCCGTGCACATGGTCGAGATCATCAACAAGCTTGCGCGGGTCCAGCGCCACCTCTTCCAGACGCTGGGTCGCGAGCCCCTCCCGGAGGAGCTCGCCAAGGAGCTCGACATGACCCCGGAGAAGGTCGTCGAGGTCCAGAAGTACGGCCGGGAGCCCATCTCGCTCCAGACGCCGCTCGGCGAGGAGGGCGACAGCCAGTTCGGCGACCTCATCGAGGACTCCGAGGCGATGGTCGCGATCGACGCGGTCAGCTTCACGCTGCTGCGTGAGCAGCTGGGACGAGTCCTCGACACGCTGTCCGAGCGCGAGGCCGGCGTGGTGACGATGCGGTTCGGCCTGACGGACGGTCAGCCCAAGACGCTCGACGAGATCGGCAAGGTCTACGGGGTCACGCGTGAGCGGATCCGGCAGATCGAGGCCAAGACGATGTCCAAGCTCCGCCACCCCTCGCGGTCCCAGAC
>DASVMA010000085.1:0-10232 GCA_036384595.1 Cellulomonas sp.
CGCGGTCGTCTCGGTGCTGTCGGGCAACCGCAACTTCGAGGGGCGCATCAACCCCGACATCAAGATGAACTACCTCGCGTCGCCGCCGCTCGTCATCGCCTACGCGCTCGCCGGCACGATGGAGTTCGACTTCGACCACGAGCCGCTGGGCCGCGCCGAGGACGGCACGCCTGTGTTCCTGCGGGACATCTGGCCGACGGCCGAGGAGGTCCAGGCGACGATCGACGCGTCGATCGACCGGGACATGTTCACCAAGGACTACGCCGACGTCTTCACGGGCGACGAGCAGTGGCGCGCGCTGCCGACCCCGGTCGGCGACACGTTCGCGTGGGACCCCGACTCGACCTACGTGCGCAAGCCCCCGTACTTCGAGGGCATGACCGCCGAGCCGACCCCGGTCACTGACGTCACGGGCGCGCGCGTCCTGGCCAAGCTGGGCGACTCGGTCACGACCGACCACATCAGCCCCGCCGGCTCGATCAAGGCGGACAGCCCCGCGGGTGCCTACCTCGCCGAGCACGGCGTGGACCGTCGCGACTTCAACTCCTACGGCTCGCGCCGTGGCAACCACGAGGTCATGATCCGCGGCACGTTCGCGAACATCCGGCTGCGCAACGAGCTGGTCCCCGGGGTCGAGGGCGGCTTCACGCGCAACCTGCTGACCGATGAGCAGACCACGATCTACGACGCGTCGCAGGCCTACCAGGCGGCCGGGATCCCGCTCGTCATCCTCGGCGGCAAGGAGTACGGCTCAGGGTCGTCGCGCGACTGGGCCGCGAAGGGCACGGCGCTGCTCGGCGTCAAGGCCGTCATCACCGAGAGCTTCGAGCGGATCCACCGGTCCAACCTCATCGGGATGGGCGTGCTGCCGTTGCAGTTCCCGGCGGGGGAGTCGGCCGAGACGCTCGGGCTCGACGGCACCGAGACGTTCGACATCGCGGGGGTGACGGCGCTCAACGAGGGCACCACGCCCGCGATGCTGCTCGTCACGGCGACCAAGACCGACGGCACGTCGGTCGGGTTCCACGCGGTGCTCCGCATCGACACCCCGGGCGAGGCCGACTACTACCGCAACGGCGGCATCCTGCAGTACGTGCTGCGTTCGCTCGTCGCGTCCTGACCTGCTGCTCGACGGCACGGACGTCCTACCGGAGGGCGCTCGCACACGGTGCGGGCGCCCTCCGGCGTGGCGGTCTGCTGGCAGAATCGGCACATGGCGACGGCTGAGCAGGACCCGAGCGGGACGGTGCGCGGCGGCGACGTCGAGGCGTTCGTGTCGTCGATCGCCGACCCCGCCCGCCAGCAGGACGCCCGCACGCTGATCGAGCTCATCGGGCGGGTCACCGGAGAGCCGCCCGTGCTCTGGGGCGCGTCGGTCATCGGCTTCGGCAAGCACACCTACCGGTACCCGAGCGGACTCCACGAGGACACGGCCGCCATCGCGTTCTCGCCGCGGAAGGCCGACACGACGCTCTACCTCATCGACGGGGCCGACGGGTATCGGGCCATGCTCGTGCCGCTCGGGCCGCACAAGATCTCGCGCGGCAGCCTGCACCTCAAGCGACTGGACGACGTGGACCTCGAGGTGCTCGCCGAGCTCGTGCGGCTGTCGTACGCCGCCGTCGGCCGACTGGCCTAGTCGCCGCGGTCGGGGTGACCACGCGCGGGGTCAGTCGCCGGCGAGGACCTCGCGCAGGGTGTGCTCGCCGATCCGGCGCATCAACGGCTCGTCGTCGCCGTGCGCGAGGAAGACCGTCGCGAAGGACAGCGCCCACCCGCGCGCCCGCCGCCAGGTGTCCGCGTCGGTGCCGCTCAGTGCGGTCGTCGTGGCCCGGAACTCGGCGCGCGCGGGGGAGTTGAACGTCATCCATGCGGCCGCCAGGTCCGTGGCGGGGTCGCCCGCCGTGACGTCGCCGAAGTCGAGGATCGCGCTCAGCCCGCCGTCGACATCCACGAGAAGGTTGAGCGGGTGCGGGTCGCCGTGGATCCACAGCGCCGGTCCGGTCCAGGTCGGGGTGTCGCGCAGGTCGTCCCAGAGCCTGCCGACACGGCCCGCGTCCGGGACGAGGCCCGATGCGAGCCGGGCGCGCACGCCGTCGTCGCGGGTGGGCAGCGGGACGCCCCGGACGGGGTTCGACGGCGCGTCGTCAGGCGCCGGTGCGTGCAGGCGCGCGAGCACGTGGGCCAGGGGTCGTGCGAGCCGGGTGCGGGCAGCCACCGGGACGGTGGCGACCATCGCGCCGGTGAACCACGGCACGACGCTCCAGCTCCAGGGCAGCTCGTCAGCCGGGACGCCGATCCGCACCGGGACCGGCGCGTCGACTCCGAGCCGGGCGGCCAGCACAGGCAGCCAGCGCTGCTCGTTGCGCACGAGCTGTCCGGCCGTCGCGCGCCGCGGGACCCGCACGGCGAGATCGTCGCCGAGCCGGAGGGTCACGTTGTCCCAGCCGTTCGCCACGACGCGCAGGGGCAGGTCGGCCAGGTCGGGGTGCTGGGCCCGCAGAAGCCGTCGCACGAGGTCGACGGTGACGTCGACCTCGGCGGATGGTGTGCCGGCCACTGCAGCCTCCTGGGGTGGGGCTCGACCCTACGGGAGGTCGATCGGCCGGCGTGCGTCCCAGGGCTCGGTCCAGGCGAGGGCGTCGAACATCCGGTCGAGCACGATCGCCGTGAACCCCCACACCACGACCTCACCCACCACGAATGCCGGGGCACGCCACGTGCGGCCAGCCCGTGCGTGCGGGGTCGAGCCGCGGTTGTCGGGGTGCAGCAGGTCCGCGACCGGCACCCGGAACACCTCGACGGTCTCGCCGTGGTCCACCGCCACGACGGGCGTCGGCCGCGCCCACCAGGCGGGGACAGGGGTGACGAGGTGGTTGCTGACGGCCAGGGAGAGCGGCGGCAGCGTGCCGAGCGCCTCGACCCCTGCCGGGTCGAGGCCCGTCTCCTCGACCGCCTCGCGGAGTGCTGCCTCGACGGGGCCGGCGTCGTCCGGGTCGATCCGGCCGCCAGGGAAGGCGACCTGCCCGGCATGGTCCGTGAGGGTCGACGCGCGGCGGAGGAGCAGCACGTCGAGGTCTCGAGCCACGTGCGCGTCGGTCGCTCGCGCCGGGATCGCGTCGAGCACGCCGAAGAGCACGAGGACCGCGGCAGCCCGCGGGTCGACCGACGGTGGGAGCGGCCCGGTCGAACCTGGCCAGCTCCCGGGCGGGCGCGCGCACAGCTCGACGAGCTGCGCGCGCGCGGAGGCCGCCGAGGGCTCTGTCGGGACCGTCACCAACCCTCCGGCAGCGGGCGCCCCTCGTCGTACCCGGCGGCGGACTGGATACCCACGACGGCCCTCTCGGTGAACTCCTCGAGCGTCGTCGCACCGACATAGGTGCACGCCGAGCGCAGGCCCGACGTGATCCGGTCGAGCAGGTCCTCGACACCGGGCCGCTCCGGGTCGAGGTAGATGCGGGACGACGAGATGCCCTCCTCGTAGAGCGCCTTGCGCGCCCGCTCGAACGGGGTTCCCGCGCGGGTGCGGGCTGCGACGGCCCGAGCCGACGCCATCCCGAAGCTCTCCTTGTACAGGCGACCGTCAGCGTCCGTGTGCAGGTCGCCGGGCGACTCGTGCGTGCCCGCGAACCACGACCCGATCATCACCTGGGAGGCGCCGGCCGCGAGCGCGAGGGCGACGTCGCGCGGATGACGCACCCCGCCGTCGGCCCAGACGTGCGCACCGTGGCGGCGGGCCTCGGCGGCGCACTCGAGCACGGCGGAGAACTGCGGGCGCCCGACGGCGGTCATCATGCGCGTCGTGCACATCGCGCCGGGCCCCACCCCGACCTTGACGATGTCGGCGCCGGCCTCGATCAGGTCCCGCGTGCCCTCGGCGGTCACGACGTTGCCGGCGACGACCGGGACGTCCGGGTCGAGCGCGCGCACCGCTGCGAGCGTCTCGAGCATCTTGCGCTGGTGCCCGTGCGCGGTGTCGACGACGAGCACGTCGACGCCCGCCTCGAGCAGCTCGGCCGCCTTGGCCCGCACGTCGCCGTTGATGCCGACTGCCGCGGCGACCCGCAGGCGGCCGGCGTCGTCGAGCGCGGGTGCGTAGATGGACGAGCGCAGAGCGCCGATCTGGGTGAGGATCCCGACGAGCTCGTCACCCCGGACGACGGGGGAGAAGCGGCGCCGGGACCCGTGCAGCGCCTCGAACGCGGCCTCGAGACCGCGTGCGCCGGCCTGCGTGAGGACGTCGAGCGGGACGACCGTCGGGTTCGTGCTCATGACGTCGCCCACCTGCGTGAACCGGTCGACCCCCTCGCAGTCCACGGCTGCGACCACCCCGACCGGGCGTCCGTCGACCACGACCACAGCCGCGCCGTGCGAACGCTTGCCGATGAGGGTCAGCGCGGTGTGCACGGTGTCCTGCGGCGAGACCACGACGGCACTCTCCACGACGGCGTGCTTCGCCTTGACGGAGGCGATGACGTCCGCGACCACATCGGTCGGCACGTCCTGCGGGAGGACCGTGATGCCGCCGCGTCGGGCGATCGTCTCGGCCATGCGTCGACCCGCGACCGCCGTCATGTTCGCGACCACCACGGGGATGGTCGTCCCCGTCCCGTCGACCGTCGACAGGTCGACGTCGAAACGGGACGTGATCTCGGAGCGCGAGGGGACGAGGAAGACGTCGCCGTAGGTCAGGTCGGACGTGGCTGTGTGGCCAGGAAGGAAGTGCATGCCTCCAGGGTACGAGGCGTCACAACGGCGAGAAGCGGTCGCACCCGTGATCCTCTGGCGCGCGGGACACCCGAGCGCCCGGCGGCAGCCCGTCGACGTGCACCTCCGTCGTGTCCACCTCGATGGACAGGCGGGTGTCGGCGAACGGGACGCCGTCCATGCGCACATGGCCGAGCGACGCCGGGACCGGTGACACGTGGATCGTGTGATGGGGCACGCACGGGTCGAGCCGGAGCAGGGTCCGCAAGAGGTGGAACGGCGCGGCGGCCGCCCACGCCTGCGGGGTGCACGCCGCGGGGTACGGCACCGGAAACCCCGTGTCGCGTCGGTCGAACCCGCAGAACAGCTCGGGGAGACGGCTGCCGAAGGCGGCCGACGCGTCGAGGAGGCCGTCCACGATCTCGAGGCACTCATCCACGAACCCGTACCGGGCGAGCCCTGAGGCCGCGAGGGTCGTGTCGTGCGGCCACACCGACCCGTTGTGGTAGCTGACCGGGTTGTGCATCGCCATGCCAAGGCCGAGCGTCCGGATGCCGAAACCGGTGAACAGGTCCCGTGACAGCAGCGCCGCGACGACCGCCGGGGCCCGCTCGGGCAGGACGATCCCGGACCACAGGCACTGACCCATGTTCGAGACCAGGGAGTCGACCTGGCGCTTCTCGTGGTCGAGCGCGAGCGCGAACCGCTGCTTGTCCGGGATCCAGAACGCACGGTCGAACGCGGTCCGCAGCTCCGCGGCGCGCGACGTCCAGGTCCGCGCGGCGGTCGGGTCGCCGAGCAGTCCCGCGAGGTGGGCGCGCGCGCGGTAGGCGCCGTACGCGTAGCCCTGGACCTCTGCGAGAGCGATGGGCGGCACGGCGAGGGTGCCGTCGGCGAACGAGATGCCGTCGTGGCTGTCCTTCCAGCCCTGGTGCAGCAGGCCGCGGTCGGTGCTGCGCCCGTACTCGAGGAAGCCGTCGCCGTCGCGGTCGCCGTAGTCGCGCATCCAGTCGAGGGCTGCATCCACAGCAGGCATCAGCTTCGCGATCTCCGCGATCGGGACGCCCCAGCGCGCGGCCTCGTCGACGAGCATGACGAACAGCGGGGTCGAGTCGATCGAGCCGTAGTAGACCGACTCGCCGCCGAGCGCGAGCGTCAGGTCCATCCCGACCCGGACCTCGTGCAGGATCCGGCCCGGCTCCTCCTCGGTCATCGGGTCGACGCGCTTGCCCTGCATGCGGGCGAGCGTGCGCAGAGTCCCCAGAGCGAGGTTGGGCGCGACGGACATGGCCATCCAGCTCGCGATCAGGGAGTCGCGGCCGAACAACGCCATGAACCAGGGCGCCCCGGCGGCGACGACGTCGTCCTCGGGGTGGTCGAGGTCGACGATCCGCAGCGCGCCGAGGTCACGCTCGCTCTGGTCGAGCGCGAGCTGGAACAGCCGGTTGTCCACCGTGATGCGCGGGACCGTGTCGCGCCACGAGCGCATGCGCACCGCCGCGGCCGTGTTCTCGACGGGTACGTGGGCCGGGAAGGCTGCCGCCAGCTCCGCGCCGCCGAGGCTCGGCAGCACCTCGATCGTCGTCGTCCAGCTGCTCTGGGCAGGGATCACGACCCGGAACGACAGGACGCGCGAGGCCCCATCGGCGCCCGGAGCCGCGATGCGCACACCGCGGCGCACCCCTTCGTGCTCGAACCAGAAGTGCAGGTCGCTGCCGGTCGCGTCGTGGTGGACGTGGGCCCGGCGGTTCACGCCGCGGCCCTCCTTGACCTGGAAGAGGTCGGCGAAGTCCGCATCCACCTCGAGGGTCACCCGCAGCCCTGCGGTCTCCGTGCCGTAGTTGCGCACGGTCACGTCCTCGCGCATGCCCGCACTCACGAAGCGACGACGCTGCACGATCACGGTGGCGTCGTCGTGCCCTGGGCGGGGAGCGGCACGGCACACGAACGTCCCCTCGAAGGGCTCCGCGGGAACGGTCGCGAGGGGCTGCAGCGGAGCTCCGTCGACCAGCAGGCGCCACTCCGAGATCAGCCGGGTGTCGCGGACGAACAGCCCCTGCTGCTCCCCGGGCTCGATGTCACCGTTCGGAGAGCTCGCGCAGAAGGACGAGCCCTCGACGAGGCTCGCCACCGTGCCGGGTGGAAGCGGCACCTGGGCGTCATCGGTCAGTCCGAACGGTGTGAACGACGGTGTGGCCATCGTGCCCCAGCTCTCTTGCGACGACGTCAGGCGATGACGGTCTGTCCGGATTAGCCTACTTGCAGAGAGCCCGACGCCGGCGGCCACGAGCCATGCGGCAGGCGATGCTGCGAGCAGGTGCCACGCGGATGCCACGTCGGCACGGTGACAGAGGAGGGCCGTCATGGCTGTCGACCTCGCCCGAGAGCTTCCTGGAGGTGCGGGCCCGCTCGGCTCGCTGCGGATCGGGATGGTGGCGCCGCCGTGGTTCGGGCTGCCGCCGCGAGCGTACGGCGGCATCGAGTCAGTCGTCGCGGACCTCGTCAACCAGCTGACGCTGCTCGGTCACGAGGTGACCCTCGTCGCCTCGGGCGAGAACCTCACGGCCGCACACCACTTCGTGCAGGTCTTCGACACGCCGCCCACCGCCTCCCTGGGCGACCCGCTGCCCGAGGTCATCAATGCGGCAGCGGCCGCGGAGGCGTTCGCGGACCTCGCCGTCGACGTCGTGCACGACCACACGATCGCCGGTCCGCTGCTCGCGCGCGGCCGGGTCGCGCCGACGGTGATCACCGCGCACGGACCTGTGACCGGTTTCCACGCCGACTACTACCGACGCCTCGGCGACACCGTGGGGCTCATCGCGATCTCCGACGCGCAGCGGCGGGCGAACAGCGAGCTGGACTGGCTGGGCACCGTGCACAACGCCGTCGACGTGTCGTCCTTCCCGTTCCGCGCGGACAACGACGGGTACGTCCTGTGGCTCGGCCGGTTCAGCAACGAGAAGGGACCGCAGCTCGCCATCGACGCGGCACGCGCCGCCGGCAGCCCCATCGTGCTGGCCGGCAAGATCAACGAGCCCGACGAGAAGGAGTTCTTCGCGCGGGAGATCACGCCGAGGCTGTGGGCGGGGGTCGAGTACGTCGGCGAGGCCGACGCCCGGTCCAAGCGGGAGCTGCTCGCGGGCGCGCGCGCCCTCGTCTTCCCGATCCAGTGGGAGGAGCCCTTCGGGATGGTCATGGTGGAGGCCATGGCGTGCGGCACGCCGGTCGTCGCGATGCGCCGGGGGAGCGTCCCCGAGGTGGTCCTCGACGGTGTGACCGGGCTCGTCGTCGACACCTATGACGAGCTCGTCGAGGCGATCGACGCCGTGTCGGAGATCGATCCCGCCGCGTGCCGGTCGCGCGCGGAGGAGTGCTTCGACCTGCCGGTGATGGCGCGCGGGTACGAGCGGATGTACCGCAGGGTCGTCGGTCGGGGGCAGGCGCCGCGCGACCTCGCGGCCCATGGGGCGGGCGCCGGTGCGTGACGGGTTCTAGAGTGGGACGGCTGCCACGGGGCATCTGCGACGTGCGGCATCGTCGCCGCACGAGGAAGGGAGATGCGCATGGGCGTCCTCGCCCGCATCGCCACACCGGCTGACCTGCGACGTCTGACGCATGCGCAGGTCCGCTCGCTGTCCCAGGAGATCCGTGACTTCCTCGTGCAGTCCGTCTCCCGGACCGGCGGCCACCTCGGCCCCAACCTCGGCGTCGTCGAGCTGACGATCGCGATCCACCGGGTGTTCGAGTCCCCCCGCGACACGATCGTCTTCGACACGGGCCACCAGGCGTACGTGCACAAGCTGCTGACCGGCCGGCAGGACTTCTCCGGGCTGCGCAAGCGTGAGGGGCTGTCGGGCTACCCGAGCCGCGCGGAGTCGGTCCACGACGTGGTGGAGAACTCGCACGCGTCGACGGCGCTCAGCTGGGCCGACGGCATCGCGAAGGCCAACGCGATCCTCGGTCACCGGGATCGCCACGTCGTGGCCGTGATCGGGGACGGCGCGCTCACCGGCGGCATGGCGTGGGAAGCGCTGAACAACATCGCGGCGTCGCAGGACCGCCGCCTCGTCATCATCGTCAACGACAACGGGCGCTCCTACGCGCCGACGATCGGCGGGCTCGCGCACCACCTCGACACGCTGCGCACGACGCAGGGGTACGAGCACGTGCTGACGTGGGGCAAGCGCACGCTGAAGCGGTCCGGCCCGCCCGGACGGTTCGCGTACGACGCGCTGCACGGCCTCAAGAAGGGCATCAAGGACGTCGTCGCGCCGCAGGGCATGTTCGAGGACCTCGGCCTGAAGTACGTCGGGCCTGTCGACGGCCACGACGAGCCCGCGGTCGAGCGGGCCCTCCAGCGGGCCAGGTCGTTCGGCGGGCCGGTGCTCGTGCACGTCATCACGGAGAAGGGTCGGGGATACACCCCTGCCGAGCAGGACGTCGCCGACCGGTTCCACGCCGTCGGGCAGATCCACCCCGAGACCGGCCTGCCGGTCGCTCCGTCGCGGTTCGGCTGGACCAGCGTGTTTGCCGACGAGATCGTCCGGATCGGCCGGCGTCGGCCCGACGTCGTCGCCATCACCGCTGCGATGCTCGCGCCCGTCGGGCTCGCGCCGTTCGCGGCGGAGTTCCCCGAGCGGACGTTCGACGTCGGGATCGCCGAGCAGCACGCGGCGACGTCGGCCGCGGGCATGGCGTTCGCGGGCCTCCACCCGGTCGTCGCGGTGTATGCGACGTTCCTCAACCGCGCGTTCGACCAGATCCTCATGGATGTCGCGCTGCACAAGGCCGGCGTGACGTTCGTGCTCGACCGTGCCGGTCTGACGGGCGTCGACGGCGCGAGCCACAACGGCATGTGGGACCTCGCGATGCTCCGGATCGTGCCCGGCCTGCGGCTGGCTGCACCGCGCGACGAGCCGACGCTGCGCGACGCGCTGCGGGTCGCTGTCGACATCGACGACGCGCCCAGCGTCGTGCGCTACCCCAAGGGCGCCCTGAGCACCCCGATCCCGGCCGTCGACGAGGTGGACGGCGTGGACGTGCTCGCGCGGCACGCGGCGGCCGCCGGCGCGCAGTCGGTCCTCGTCGTCTCGATCGGGTCGATGGCGGACACCGCGCTCGCGACTGGCGAGCTGCTCGCGGCGCACGGCCTGCGGGTCACGGTCGTCGACCCGCGCTGGGCACTTCCGGTGCCGTCGGCGCTCGTCAAGCTGGCGGGCGAGCACGACCACGTCGTGACGCTCGAGGACGGCGTGGTCGACGGTGGCATCGGGTCCCAGCTCGCTCAGCGGACGCGGGCGGCCGGGCTGAGCGTCCCGGTCCAGCCCATCGGGATCCCGCTGG
Source organism: Cellulomonas sp. (assembly GCA_036384595.1). Lineage (GTDB taxonomy): Bacteria > Actinomycetota > Actinomycetes > Actinomycetales > Cellulomonadaceae > Cellulomonas_A. The sequence continues at coordinate 10,054 of DASVMA010000085.1, forward strand.
CATTCCTGGGCCACGCCACCACCGAGCAGCTCACGACCGACCTGCGCCTGCAGCCGCAGGACATCGCGCGAGACGTGCTGACGGCGCTCGACAGCAGTCGCTGACGGACTGTGGCGCCTGGCCCGGTCGCAGGGGAGAATCGGGACCAATGGTGATGCGGCTCACGCCGTCATCCGCTC
>DASVMA010000086.1:0-7098 GCA_036384595.1 Cellulomonas sp.
CGCCCGGGCGCTGGCGTGCGCGCCGCGGCTCCTGCTGCTCGACGAGCCGCTCGCGGCGCTCGACGCGCGGACCCGGCTCGAGGTCCGCGGTGAGCTCAGGCGCCACCTGACGGCGTTCGGCGGGCCGAGCATCCTGGTCACCCACGACCCCCTCGAGGCCATGGTCCTGGCCGACCGCCTGGTCGTCCTCGAGGCCGGCCGCATCGTCCAGGAGGGGGCGCCCGCCGAGGTCGCCCGGCGACCCGCGACGGACTACGTCGCACGGCTCGTGGGACTCAACCTCTACGCCGGCACGATGACCGATCGCGGCACGCGACGCGTCGACCTCGACGCCGGCGGGATCCTCTACGCCGCCGGGCACGGCCAGGACGCGGACGACGAGGACCCGGCCGCGGCGGATCAGACCGGGACCGACATGCTCGTCGTGCTCGCGCCGACCGCGATCTCGATCCACACGACCCGACCGGACGCAGGCTCCCCGCGCAACACCTGGACGGGGGTCGTCGCCGGGCTCGAACTCTTGACCGACCGGGTGCGCGTCGCGGTCGATGGCCACCCGTCGGCGCTCGTCGACATCACGCCGGCGGCAGTGGCCGAGCTCCGGCTCGCGCCAGGTCAGCCCGTCTGGCTCACGGCCAAGGCCACCGAGGTCATCGCCTACGCCGACCCCGGACGCTCCTCGGCGCGCGCCCCGGCCGGCGTCCCGGCCACGGGTGGCCCGGCGCGCTGACTCCCCGGTGACGAGGGGTCAGGGCGTGGGTTCGTGGGTCAGGGTGACGATCTCCACGTCGGGCCCCGGGAAGACCAGGGTCTCGTGGCCGTCGTCGAACTTCACCAGGTACGGCGGGGTGCCGTCAGGCCCGTGCGCCTCGAGCACCTCGCCCCGCCGTGACGGGGTTCCGAGAACTCGGCCGTGGATGATGATCTCGTCGCCTACGGATGCATGCATCGTCGCTCACCTCGGATCCAGCGTAGACGCGAGCAGGGGCTTCTGCGAGGCCCCGGAGGCATCGTCGAGAGGCCCGCGGAGTTCACCCGACATCGCTCCGCTGGACGTTTGACCAGTAGCCCTTCGAGGATCCACACTTGTTCTGACAGTGCGCATCGCCTGCCCCCTGCGCGGTGCGCACTGTTCACTGTCCGGTGTCGGGCGGGCCCCTCGAAGGGCCCGCCCGACCACCCGACCGAGCGTCCGGACACGCTCCCCGCCCCTCGCGCGGGTCGAGGCAGATCCGCACAATCACCCTCTCATTGCCGCGCCCTCGGCGTGCCACGCGTCCGTCCGGGAGACCTGCGGTTAGCGTTCCCCACGTGACCGTCCCTGCGCGCACGTCCGGCTCGGGACCCGAGATGGCTCCCGAGTCCGCGACCACCTCTGCCGACCCGACGGCCGGGCCCCCCGTCCTCGTCGCCCAGCCGTCCGCCGACGAGCTGGTGGCCGGCGCGGTCGCGACCTGGCGGGGTGCGCTGGTCGAGGCCGCAGGCGGGTCGACGCTGTCCAACGTCGACCTCCTCGGCGACGCCGCGCTCGACCTGTCGGCGGCGCACCCGTCGGGCATCGCGCAGCTCTTCGCGGGCCGCGAGACCCGCCTGTCCAACCTCGTGCGCGAGGGCGGTTCGCTCGCGACCGCGAAGCGCCGGGCCCGCAGCGTCGGCTCCCGCGCCGAGAGCTACGCGCAGCGCTTCGGCATCGCCCCGACCTACCTCGCGATCGGCGTCGCGACCTGGACCGAGCGGACGACGCCGGACGTCGCGTCGGACGACGTCGCGGCCCTCGCAGCCGTCACGCGAGCTGCCCGGGACCAGCGCGCCGCCTCGGCCTACGACGTCGACGCCCACGGCGGGACGCACGAGCCCGCGGAGCCCCGCACCGTGCGTGCCCCGGTGCTGCTGCGTCCGGTGTCGCTGCGGGCCCGGGGGAGCGGCGAGAGCGACTACGAGCTCGCGCTCGAGCCGTCGCTCGAGGTCAACCCGATCCTGGCCCGAGCCCTGCGCAGCCGTGGGGCGCTCCTCGACCCGGGCGCGGTCGCCAGGGGCGCGTTCACCGGCACCGGGTTCGACCCCAGGCCCGCGCTCGACCGGCTCACGTCGCTCGGTTCGGCCGTGCTCGAGGACTTCGAGCTCGTCGAGCGCATCGTCGTCGGCACGTTCGTGCACCCCGGACAGGTCCTCGTCGACGACCTGGACGCGCTGTCCGGGACGCTCGACCGGCACGAGGTCGTGGCAGCGCTCGCGGGCGTCGAGGAGGCCCGCGCACGACTGCGTCGCCCCGTGCCCGCCCCCGTCCGCGGCGACCGGGACCCCGACCTCGAGCGCGGCGTGGGGGACCTCGATGCCGCCCAGCAGCACGTCCTCGACGTGCTCGCGACCGGTGAGCACCTGTTCGTCGACGCACCGACCGGGAGCGACGTCACCGGAATGCTCGCGGCCGTGGTGGCCGACGCGGCGGCGTCGGGGCGCACCGTCCTGTACGTCCCCGGGCACCGGAGGGCGTCGTCCGCCCTCAAGGCGCGACTCGAGCGACTGGGTCTCGACGACCTCCTGCTCGACGTGGCGCCCGAGGCCGGCTGGCGCACCGCCGTCGGTCGTCGGCTGCTCGGCGCGATGACGCTCGAGGTGCGGACGCCCGAGCTCGCGCGCGTCGACGCCGTGCGCCGGGACCTCGTCAAGCACCGCGACCAGCTGCGCGCGTACGTCGAGGGTCTGCATGCCGAGCGCGCGCCGTGGGGCGTCTCCGCCTACGACGCGCTGCAGGCACTCGCACGACTCACCGCGGCTCGGCCGGCACCGCGCACGACGGTCCGGCTCAGCGTCGACGTCGCGCGCGCTCTCGACGCGGAGCGCCGCACCGCCCTCGCCGCAGACCTGGTCCGCGCCGGCGAGCTCGAGGCGTTCACGCTCCAGTCGTCGGACACGCCCTGGTTCGGCGCCGACCTGCTGACCGACGCGGCCGCCCAGAGCGCGCTCGAGACGCTCGGCCGGGTGCTCGGCGACGGTCTGCCACGCCTCACCGAGCGGATCGGCGAGGTCTCCGCAGCGACCGGCCTGGTCCCCGCCACGACGGTCGCCGCGTGGGGCGAGCAGCTCGTGATGCTCGGCGGCATCCGTGGTGCGCTCGACCTGTTCCAGCCGATGATCTTCGAGCGCACGGCCGCCGACCTGGTCGCCGCGACCGGTACCAAGCAGTGGCGCGAGCAGCACGACCTGCCCATGGGCTTCTGGCTGCGTCGCCGCCTGCGCAAGCAGGCCAAGGACATGGTCCGTCCGGGGCGCCCGGTCGCCGACCTGCACAGCGCGCTCATCGAGGTGCAGGCGCAGCGCCAGATCTGGCAGGCGCACTGCCCGGCCGGTGGCTGGCCGCAGCTGCCCGAGGGGCTCGCCACGATCGAGGACGAGTACCGCGACCTGAGCGCCGACCTGACCGAGCTCGACGCGGCGCTCACCGGCACGCCCGGTGGCGCCGGCCTGTTCGACGTGCCGCTGCCCGAGCTCACCGCGCGACTCGCCCGGCTCGTCACCGACCGCGCCGCGCTCGAGAAGCTGCCCGCCCGGACCGCCCTCGAGCGCTCGCTGACCGCCGCGGGCCTCGGCGACCTGCTCAGCGACCTCGCGCGCCGCCGCGTCGGTGCCGAGCTGGTCGGTGCCGAGCTCGACCTGGCGTGGTGGAGCACCGTGTTCGAGCAGATCCTCACCGCCGACCCCGCCCTCGCCGGGTACGACGGCGCGACGCTCGGACGGCTCTCCGCCGAGTACGCCGCACTCGACCGTGAGCACGTGGCGAGCCTGTCGACGCCCGTGCGCAACGCCGTCGTCGGGCACATCGGCACTGCCCTGCGCGTGCACCGCGACCAGGCTGAGGCGCTGTTCGGGGAGCTCGTCGAGGACCGCATGACGAGCGTCCGCGAGACGGTCGCCCGGTACCCCGATGTCACCCGACGGCTGCGCCCCGTGCTCGCGGCCTCACCGATGCTCGTGCCTCAGCTGCTCCCCGCGTCGCGCACGGTCGACCTGGTCGTCATCGACGCGGCCGCCCAGCTGCCTGTCGAGGTGGCCGTCGCGGTCATCGCCCGCGGTCGGCAGGTCGTCGTCGTCGGCGATGCACGGTGCGCCTCCGGGACCGCTGTGCGCGACCTGGCCGACGTCCTGCCGGTGGTCGCGCTGCGTGCCGACGCGTCCCGCCGCGACCCGTACCTCACCGCGTTCCTCGCGGCGCACGGCTACGAGGGTGTCCTGAGTCCGACGCCGCTCCCTGAGAACTCGCCGCTCGTGCGCCTCGACGTCGTCGACGGCACGGGCATGCCCGACTCCACGAGCGGCACCGTCGAGGGACCGCGCGCCGAGGTCGAGCACGTCGTCGAGCTCGTCCTGACGCACGCGCTGACCCGCCCGGACGAGTCGCTCGCGGTGCTCACGCCGTCGATCGTGCACGCCGACCTCCTGCGCGAGGCGGTGCTCGCCGAGGTGCGCGCCAACCCGAGCCTCGCGGTGTTCTTCGACTCAGGGCGCGTCGAGCCGTTCGTCGTCGTCGATCTCACCGGCGCCGCCGGGCTCCGTCGTGACGCCGTCATCTTCACTCTCGGCTACGGCCGCACGCCGCACGGTCGGGTGCTGCACCGCTTCGGCCCGATCGGCGAGCCCGGCGGCGACGCGCGCCTCCTCGACGCCCTCGGAGCGACCCGGCACCGTCTCGACATGGTCGCGAGCTTCCGCGCGACGGACCTCGACCCCACCCGCCTGCGTGGCCCCGGCGCACGGCTGCTCGCGGATCTGCTGGCCTTCGCCGAGCGTCGGGGGCAGGGCGCGACGGTTGATGCGCTGGTGCGGTTCGCCGTACCCGCACCAGCCGTTCCGGAGCCGTCGATGGTCGACGACACGAGCTCTGACGCCGACGCGGGCGCCGAGGACGCGGACCCCGCGTCGGGTCCCGGCGACGCCACCGACGCTGCCGGCGCGGCCGACGGGACGGCCCCGACCGTCGCCGGTGCGCCCACGGTTGTGGCCGCCGACCACGCGGAGCCCGACCGTCTCGTCGTCGACCTGGCCGAGCGGCTGTGGCGGCACGGGCTCGTCGTCGAGATCGATCATGGACTGCCGGGTGGCACGCGCATCCCGCTCGCCGTGGGGCACCCGGACCTGCCCGGTCGGCTCGTGGTCGCCGTCCTGACCGACGACGACGCGTACGTCTCCGAACCCAGCATCCGCGTCCGCGACCGTCAGGTCGCTGATCGCCTCGACCGTCTCGGCTGGAGTGTCGTGCGGGTGTGGTCCGCCGCCGCGTTCCTCGACCCGCAGGCCGAGGTGGACCGGATCCGGCGCGCCGTGCACGCCGCGATGCTCACGAGCCCGCGGGCGGTCGCCCCCCTGGTCGTCACGCCGACGGTGAGTGACGAGGACCTGCTGCCGGTCGCGATCGAGACCCCCATCGACGGGATCGGCGGGCTGGCCCGTGTCGCCCCAGCCGCTCCTGTGGCTCCGGTCGTCGCGGCGCTCGTGCCCTCGCGCGTTCCGACGCCGATGCCTGCGCCGGCGCTTGCACGTGAGCCTGCACCCGCAACGATCATCGACTCGGTCCCGCAGGCCGAGGCGGAGGTCGACGACCTGCACGCCGTGCCCGACGCCACACCAGACGTCGGCCCGGACGCGAGCCCGGCGGCCAACCCCGGCACCGTGTCGGAGGCCGTGCCGATGGCCGAGCTCAGGTCCGCACCAGCCGCTGCGCCGGCCGCGCCCGTGCTGCACGCCGAGCAGCCGACCCTGGCCGTGCCGGCCGGCCCCCGACCGCACGTGCGGTCCGGGCTTCCGGTCAGCGCGTACAGCGACGACGAGCTCGACGAGATCATCACGTGGATCACGTCCGACGGCACGGAGCGCAGCCGCGAGGAGCTCGCCGCCCGCGTCCGCGAGGAGCTCGGGATGACGCGTCGCAGCTCGCGGGTCGACGCGGTCGTGGCGGCAGCGGTCCGCCGCGCGACCCACTGAGCGACCTGCCGGGCGACTGTCGGGCGACAGACAGGGCGACTGCCGCTCGCCCCGCCGGTCCGGACCATCGGGCGCGGCGGTGGGATCATGGAGCCGTGACCGTTCCGACCGACCCCACCACCCCGATCGCGTCGAGCGAACCGCACCCGGTGAGCGCGGCTGTGCCGGGGGCAGCGACAGTGCCCGTCGTGCCGCGCGTGCTCGACGACTCCCCGCTCATCCCGGACCGCAGCGCAGACGACTCCGACACGGGCTGGCACGAGGGTTCCGACTCGAACGACGAGCGACTGCTCCGGGACGTCCCGCCGCACTGGTGACGTCCGACGCCGCGCGCAGCGAGCTCATCCCACGATGACCGCACTGAGCAGAGCCGACGGGCCGGCCCCGGCGAGAGCCGCGGCCTCGGCGGGATCGACGGCGATCAGGACGGGTGGCGAGGTGTCCTCGGCCTCGTGGCCCGTGCGTCCGGGTGAGGCGAGGACCAGTGCCCCACGCGCGAGCGCGCGGCCCGTGCCACCGTCGTCGGCCGCTGCGAGGACGTCGATCCGTGTCCCCGCCGCGAGGAGGGAGGCAATCGCCGGGTCGGCGAGCCGCACGGCCGCCACGACGGTGCCGGGCGGGCCGGTGACCAGGTCGTGCACGAGAACGCCGTCGACGAGGGGGAGGCCGGCCGGTACGCCGACCGCGAGCGTCTGCCCGACGAGCGGCTCGGCAGCCGTCGGAGCGCCAGACGGCACCAGGGCGCTCGGCATGTCGGCACGCCGGAGGTCGGACGCGACGAGGTCGTGCCCCGCGGTCAGCGGATCGGCCGCGACGGTGATCGGGGAGGTCTGCGCAGGCGCGGGGCGCAGCTCGGTGACGACGACGGCGCACGCGAGTCCGAGCAGCAGGGCCGCGACCGGCAGGCGTGCGCGCCAGAGCAGCACACGCACGGGAGGCAGGCGCCGCCGGGCGGAACCGCGCTCGATGGGCGTGCGGCGAACGTCGAGGTCGTGGTGGGGGTGCACGCCGCGACGCTAGGTGGCACCGGCCAGCGGTGCGTCGCGACGGCAGCGCGCGCGGGCCGCCGTCGTACGGAGGCGGGCTGGGGGTGCGTCAGCTCGACGCGGCGGCCGAGCT
>DASVMA010000087.1:0-8959 GCA_036384595.1 Cellulomonas sp.
GACCCCCACCCCGAACGGGACAAGAACCACACGACGATGAACCATCTTGGCATCGACTACTTGGCACACTGTTGAGTTCTCAAGGAACAGACGCGCATCCCGCAAGGCCCTTCGACCCGCCCGGAGGCAACCGTTCAATACTACCCGAGATCTTCGCCGCCCAGATCCGCTCTTCGCGGCCGGTCAGTGATCTCGCTCCCGACACGACTCATCAAGCGCCAGAAGCGCCTGGTGTCCTTGCTGGGGTTGGACGCCTTCGGGGACCAGCCACCAGTGCGGACCATCTCTGGTCCTTCTCGGTGTCCGTTCCTCCCTGCCGGGCGACAACGTGAACACTACGCAGCCCCGGGCCGGACCGTCAAATCGCATCGGCGCGCGTGGCCCGCCGACGTCCGGCGCAGCCCTGTGGCCTGCAGCGACGTCTCCGGCTCTGTGGCCGGAGAGAGCTCAGGCGCGCGCGTCGGCGACAGCGAGGGTCCGCTTGCCGCGCCGCAGGACGGCCCATCGACCGTGCAGGAGGTCCTCCGGAGCCAGAACCGCGTCCTCGTCGACGACCTTGACGTTGTTCACCGACGCGCCACCCTCGGCGATCGCGCGCCGAGCGGCCGCCTTGCTCGGGACGACACCGGTCGCGGCGAGAACGTCCACCACGAGGTCGCCAGCACGGGCCGGCGCCGATGGCAGCTCTGCGACCGCAGCGCCGAGCGTCGACTCGTCGAGTACACGAAGGTCGCCCCGCCCGAACAGGGCCTGGCTCGCGGCGACCACCTTGTCGGCGGCGTCGGAACCGTGCACCAGCGCGGTCACGTCGTAGGCGAGAGCGCGTTGAGCCTCGCGCGCTGCAGGTCGCTCAGCCGTCGACTGCGCCAGGTCGTCGAGCTCGTCGCGCGTGCGGAACGTGAACACCTTGAGATGGCCCAGGACGGCGTCGTCCTCCGCGTTGAGCCAGAACTGGTAGAAGGCGTACGGGCTCGTCAGCTCCGGGTCGAGCCACACGGTCCCGGTCTCGGTCTTGCCGAACTTCGTGCCGTCGGCCTTCGTGATGAGCGGGGTCGCCAGCGCGTGCACCCCGACGCCTTCGACCTTGCGGACGAGCTCCACGCCCGACAGCAGGTTGCCCCACTGGTCGTTGCCGCCCGTCTGGAGGCTGACCCCGTAGCGGCGGTGCAGCTCGAGGAAGTCCATGCCCTGGAGGATCTGGTAGCTGAACTCCGTGAAGCTGATGCCCTGGTCGCTGTTCAGACGCCGCGCGACGGTGTCCTTCGCGAGCATCGTCCCCAGCCGGTAGTGCTTCCCGACGCCGCGCAGGAAGTCGATCGCCGACAGTGACGCCGTCCAGTCGAGGTTGTTGACCATCGTGGCAGCGGCCGGGCCGTCGAAGTCGAGGAGCGGCTCGATCTGGCGGCGGATCCGGTCCACCCATCCTGCGACGACCTCGGGGTCGTTGAGGGTGCGCTCCCCGGTCATCTTCGGGTCGCCGATCAGTCCGGTCGCGCCGCCCACGAGCGCGTACGGCTTGTGGCCGGCGAGCTGCAGTCGGCGCACGGTCAGGATCTGGACCAGGTTGCCGATGTGCAGGCTCGGGGCGGTCGGGTCGAAGCCGCAGTACAGGCTGACCGGACCGGTGTCGAGTGCAGCCCGGAGGGCAGCGGGTTCGGTGGTCTGAGCGACGAGGCCGCGCCAGGCGAGCTCGTCGAGGATGTGCGTCACAGGTGTCTCCTCGAAGGTTGCTCGGGACAGTCTGCCGTGCCCGGCGGTGTTCACTGGCCCGTCGTCCCACCGGCCGAGCCGCCGCGCGGCGACGACGTCCGGTAGGCGCGGCGGAACGGCGACACCGTGGGCTCCCCGACGAGCCACAGGCGCCACGGGAACCTCGCGCCGTCGGCCCCCTCGCCGGCGACGCCCACGCGCGGTCCCGAGGCCAGTGCCGGTCGCGTGGCGTTCTCCCGGCGATGGACGACGACGGCTCCCCCGACCTCGGTGACGTCGGCCCGGTTGGCACTGAGGTCCAGACCCAGGGCGACGGCGAGCCGTGCCGGGCCGCGGGCGAGCTGACGGTCGGTGTCCACCACTCCGGCTCGCGCCCGCCGCGCCCACGCGAGCTCGACACCGTCGACGACCTCGCCGGCACGCAGGAGCACGGCCGAGGGCTGCCCGGTCGGCGCGGTCACGATGTTGACGCAGTAGTGCAGGCCGAGATGCCGGTACACGTAGAGCCGACCGGGCTCGGCGAACATGGCGTCGTTGCGCGCGGAGCGGCCTCGGAACGCGTGCGAGCCGGGGTCGTCCGCGCCGCCGTACGCCTCGACCTCCGTGATACGGACAGTGACGTCGCCCTCAGGTGACCGCGTCGTGATCCACGCTCCGAGCAGGTCGACCGCGACGGCCGGCGCGCTGCGGGCGTACCAGACGTGCGCGGGAACCACCCCGACGCGCCCCACATCACCCGCTCCGGTGCTCACGCCGTCATCCTGCCGTACGCGTCCAGGCGGACGTCGGCACGCGCCCGCGTCTGCTCCCGGGCGAAGTGCGCGGCCTCGCGGAGCGTCCACGCCATCCACTCGTCGCGCATCGCCTCGCCGTCGCGCTCAAGACCACGGGCGAGCCGCAGCTCCGCGGGAGCCTCGACCCACACCGTCAGGACGGCATCGGGTGCCGCAGCTTGCCGGGCGGCTCCGCAACCCTCGAGCACGAGGACGTCGGGGACCGGCACGTCGACCCAGTCGGCGAACGCGCCCGCGACCCAGTCGTAGCGCTGGTAGCGACCGGGAGCGCCTGACCGCAGCGGCCCGAGGACCTGGGCGGTCAGGCGCTCCCAGAGGGTTCCTTCAAGACCCGACCAGCCCTCGTACAGGTCGTCGAGGTGCACAGTCCCTACCCGGACCTGATCCGCGGCCAGGCGCTCGGCCAGCCGGGCCGCGAACGACGTCTTGCCCGAGCCGGCCGGTCCGTCGATGCACACGAGGCGAACCCGGCCGAGCCGCGGCGCCCGGGCCAGGACCTGCGACGCGACCCACGCGGCCGCATCCTGGGGTGCATCGGCGACAGCATCCTGGCTCGCTGCGTCGCCGGGGGCGGGGCCCGTCATGGTCAGGCGGCCACGACAGTCAGGACGTCCAGCGACGCAGCTCAGCGGCACGGGCGGTGGCCTGCGTCAGCTGTTCGGCGACCCGCGCCGGCGCAGTGCCGCCGACCGCCGACCGCGACGCCAACGAACCCGTCACCGTGAGCACCGAACGGACCTCGGGGGTCAGGTGGCCCGAGATGGCCGCGAGGTCGTCGTCGGACAGGTCCCACAGCTCGATGCCGCGCGACTCGCACGCCTGGACGCACGCACCGGCGACCTCGTGCGCCACCCGGAACGGCACACCCTCGCGGACGAGCCACTCGGCGATGTCGGTCGCGAGCGAGAAGCCCTGAGGTGCGAGCTCGGCGAGGCGGTCCGTGTCGAAGGTGAGCGTCGCGACCATGCCGGCGAACGCCGGGAGGAGGACCGAGAGCGTGTCGACCTGGTCGAACACCGGCTCCTTGTCCTCCTGGAGGTCGCGGTTGTAGGCGAGCGGAAGACCCTTGAGCGTCGCGAGGAGCCCGGTCAGGTCCCCGATCATCCGACCGGCCTTGCCTCGGGCCAGCTCGGCGACGTCCGGGTTCTTCTTCTGCGGCATGATGCTCGAGCCGGTCGAGTACGCGTCGTCGAGCCGGACGAAGCCGAACTCCTTGGTCGCCCACAGGACGACCTCCTCCGCGAACCGCGACAGGTCGATGCCCGTCATGGCGGCGACGAACGCGAACTCGGCGACCACGTCACGTGACGCCGTCCCGTCGATCGAGTTCTCCACCGGTCCGTCGAAGCCCAGCTCGGCGGCCACGGCCGCAGGGTCGAGGCCGAGCGACGAGCCCGCGAGCGCGCCCGAGCCGTACGGCGAGCGAGCCGCGCGGGAGTCCCAGTCCACCCACCGTTCGACGTCGCGCAGCAGCGGCCACGCGTGCGCGAGCAGATGGTGCGCGAGCAGGACGGGCTGGGCGTGCTGCATGTGGGTACGACCGGGCATCGGCGCCTCACCCGCGGCCGCGGCCTGCCCGAGGAACGCATCCACGACGTCGAGCACCAGCGCGCCGAGACCGCGTGCCTGCTCCCGCAGGTACATGCGGACCAACGTCGCGATCTGGTCGTTGCGCGAACGGCCCGCACGCAGCTTGCCACCGAGGTCGCTGCCGGCACGCTCGATGAGGCCACGCTCGAGGGCGGTGTGGACGTCCTCGTCGTCGGGCGCCGGGGTGAAGGCACCCGAGGCGACGTCGGTCCGCAGCTGCTCGAGCGCGTCGACCATCCCGGCCAGCTCGCCGTCGTCGAGCAGGCCGGCACCGTGCAGGACGTGCGCGTGCGCGATCGAGCCCGCGATGTCGTGGCCCGCGAGCCGCCAGTCGAAGTGCGTCGACTTCGACAGCGCCGCGAGCGCGTCCGCCGGTCCGCCCGCGAACCGGCCACCCCACAGGCTGACCCGCCCGGCCGGTGCCGGAACCGCTCCTGCCGACTCAGGCACCGACGATCCCACCGGCGTGGCCGAGGTCCTCGGCGTTGCCGAAGCGCACGTCCCGCGCGGCCGAGAGCTTCGAGGTCAGGCCGTAGATCTCGATGAACCCGCGCGCGGCCGACTGGTCGAACGTGTCGCCCGTGTCGTACGTCGCGAGGTTGAAGTCGTACAGGCTCGAGTCGCTCCGTCGGCCGGTCACGGTCGCCCGCCCGCCGTGCAGCACGATCCGGACGTCGCCCGAGACGTAGCGCTGGGTGTCGGCGATGAACACGTCGAGGGACTTCTTGAGCGGCGAGAACCACTGGCCGTCGTAGACCAGCTCGGTCCAGCGCTGGCTGACGGTCCGCTTGAAGCGCGCCTGCTCGCGCTCGACCGTGACGTTCTCGAGCTCCTGGTGCGCAGCGATGAGAGCCACCGCGCCGGGCGCTTCGTAGACCTCGCGCGACTTGATGCCCACGAGACGGTCCTCGACCATGTCGATCCGTCCGACGCCCTGGGCGCCCGCGCGGCGGTTCATCTCCTGGATCGCCTGGAGCGGCGTGACCGGCACCCCGTCGAGAGCGACCGGGACGCCCTGCTCGAACGTGATGACGACCTCGTCGGCGACCGGCGGGAACGTCGGGTCGTCGGTGTAGGTGTAGACGTCCTTGGTCGGCGCGTTCCAGATGTCCTCGAGGAAGCCCGTCTCGACGGCGCGGCCCCACACGTTCTGATCGATCGAGAACGGGTTGTGCTTGGTCGTCGCGATCGGCAGGGCGTGGCTCGTCGCGTACTCGATGGCCTTGTCGCGCGTCAGGGCCAGGTCCCGGACCGGCGCGAGGCACTTGAGGTCCGGGGCGAGCGACGTGATGCCCACCTCGAAGCGGACCTGGTCGTTGCCCTTGCCGGTGCAGCCGTGCGCGACGGTCCCCGCGCCGAACTGGCGCGCCGCCCGGACCAGGTGCTTGACGATGACCGGGCGGGAGATCGCGGAGACCAGCGGGTAGCGGTCCAGGTAGAGTGCGTTCGCCTGCAGGGTCGGCATGCAGTACTCGGCCGCGAACTCGTCGCGCGCGTCGGCGACGTACGCCTCCACCGCGCCGCAGTCGAGCGCGCGCTGGCGGATGACCTCGAGGTCCTCCCCGCCCTGGCCGACGTCGACCGCGACGGCGATGACCTCAGCCCCGGTGGCCTCGGCGATCCAACCGATACCGACGGAGGTGTCCAGACCGCCCGAGTAGGCGAGGACGACGCGTTCAGTCATGACTGTTCTCTTCTCTCAACGAAGGTGCGGGTTCAAGTGTGTCAGCGGCGGACGAGGGGCTCGTCCGGTCGAGGGTCTCGGGTGGTGCAGGTCAACCGTCGGCGGCGAGAGCCAGGAAGCGCGCAGCGACGGCCGCCCCGCCCGACGCTCCCCCGCCGTCCTCAGCCTCGCGAGCGATCACCAGGACGGTGTCGTCACCCGCGATCGTGCCGAGGACGCCCGGCAGGACCGAGTGGTCGATCGCCGATGCGAGGAACTGTGCTGCGCCCGGCGGCGTGCGGAGCACGACGAGGTTGCCGGAGGCGTCGGCGGTCACGAGCAGCTCGGCGCACAGACGCGCGAGCCGGGCCGCGAGCACCTCGGCGTCGGCTGCGTGCGCGGGCGCCCGGCTGCCGCCCTCGGCAGGCACGGCGTACGCGAGCGCTCCCCCGGCGGTCCGGATCTTGACGGCCCGGAGCTCGACGAGGTCGCGCGACAGGGTCGCCTGCGTCACGGACACGCCCTCCAGAGCCAGGGCGTCGGCGAGCTCGGACTGCGAGTGGACGGGCTGGCGGACGAGGACCGAGGTGATGAGCGCATGCCGCGCGGCCTTGGTCGGTGGAACGGTGCTGGGGCTCGATGACGGCACCTGGCTGCCCACCGCGCCGTCGACGCTCATGACTTCTCCAAGACCCACGTGAGCAAGGCCTTCTGCGCGTGCAGCCGGTTCTCCGCCTCGTCCCAGACGACCGACTGCGGACCGTCGATCACGTCGGCGGTGATCTCCTTGCCGCGGTAGGCAGGCAGGCAGTGCAGCACGATCGCGTCCGGCGCGGCGAGCGCGAGCGCCGCCGCGTCGAGCCGGAACGGGACGAACGGCAGCTCGCGGGCCTCGGCCTCGTGCTCCAGGCCCATCGACACCCACGTGTCGGTCGCGACCGCGTCAGCACCCGCCACCGCCTCAGCGAGGTCGTTCGTGACGAGGACGGAACCTCCCGTGCTCAGCGCGATGCGCGTCGCGTCGGCGAGGACCCGGGCGTCCGGCAGGTAGCTCGCGGGCGTGCCGATCCGCACGTGCAGCCCCGCCGTCGCGCCGCCCAGGAGGTACGAGTGCGCCATGTTGCTCGCGCCGTCGCCCACGAAGGCGAGCGTCTGCCCGGGCAGAGCGCCGACGCCGCCGCGGTGCTGCGCGATCGTGAGCAGGTCGGCCAGCACCTGGCAGGGGTGGAACTCGTCGGTCAGCGCGTTCACGACGGGCACCCCGGCCGCGCGGGCCATCTCCTCGAGGCGCACCTGCGCATGCGTGCGCCAGACGATCGCCGCGACCTGGCGGCCCAGGACGCGCGCCGTGTCCGTGATCGACTCGCGCACACCGATCTTCGCCAGGTTGCCGTCGACGACCAACGGGAACCCGCCGAGCTCGGCGACCCCCGCCGTGAACGACACCTGGGTGCGCAGCGTCGGCTTGTCGAAGATGACCGCGACGGCGCGCGGACCGGCGAGCGGTGTGCGGATGAACCGGTCGTCACGGAACGCGAGCGCCAGCTCGAGGACCTCGCGCTGCTCGCGTGGGGTCAGCTCGTCGTCGCGCAGGAAGTGGCGGACCATCTCAGCTCTCCGGTTCGAGGTCGTGCGGCAGCTCCGCGAGGAACGCCGTGAACGTGGCCGCCTGGTCGACGGTGAGGATGAACGGCGGCGCGAGGCGCAGGACGCTCGGCGTGCAGGGGTTGACGATGAAGCCGGCCTCGAGCGCGAGCGCCGCGACCCGGGCCGCCACTGGACGGGCCAGCTCGATCGCGATCAGAAGGCCCTCACCGCGGGTCTCGACCACGAGCGGGTGCCCGAGCGCGCCGACCGCCGCTCGCAGACCCGCCCCCACGTCACGCACGTGCGCGAGCAGACCGTCTCGTTCGATGACGCCGATCGTCGCGAGGGCCGCGGCCGACGCGACCGGGTTGCCGCCGAACGTCGTGCCGTGCTGGCCACGGCCCAGGAGGCTCGCCGCGTGCTCGCCGTACGCGATGAGTGCGCCGATGGGGATGCCGCCGCCCAGGCCCTTCGCGAGCGTGACGACGTCCGGCACGATGCCGCCACCCAGGTACGGGTGGTGGTGCGCGAACCACGCGCCCGTGCGACCCATGCCCGTCTGCACCTCGTCGACAGCCAGCAGCGCCCCGGACCGGGTCGTCAGCTCACGCGCGAGAGCGAGGTAGCCGGGCGGCAACGGACGCACACCCGCCTCGCCCTGGATCGTCTCGACGACGACGGCCGCGACGTCCGCACCGCCGGCGGCGAACACCGCCTCGAGTGCTGCGGAGTCGCCGAACGGCACGAACTCGACCCCGGCAGGGAGCGGCTCGAAGGGCTCGCGGTACGCGACCTTCGAGGTCATGGCGAGCGCGCCCATCGTGCGGCCGTGGAACGACCCCTCGAGCGCGATGATGCGCCGACGTCCGGTGCGACGGGCCATCTTGAACAGCGCCTCGTTGGCCTCGGTGCCCGAGTTGGCGAAGAAGACCCGGGAGCCCTCCGGTGCGCCGGCCAGGTGGAGAAGGCGCTCGGCGAGCGCGATCTGCACCGGCGAGGCGAAGAAGTTCGAGACGTGCCCGAGTGTCCCGAGCTGCGCGGACACCGCGGCGGTCAACGTCGGGTGGGCGTGCCCGAGCGAGTTGACGGCGATGCCGCCCAGCAGGTCGAGGTAGCGCGTGCCGTCGGCATCCCACACGTAGGGGCCCTCACCGCGCACGAGCACGCGCTGGGGCGGTCCGAACGTGTTCATGAGCGCCGCGGAGTACCGCTGCGTCCAGTGCGCGCCCGAGTCCGGCGCGACCAGGGACGACGCTGTCAGGGCCAGCTCGTCGTCGCTCATGCGTGCCCGCCCACGCCAGCGCGATCGTCGACGACCGGCAGCTGACCGGTGAACGGGGACGGGACCGGCTCGTCGTCGGGCAGCACCATGGTGCCGATGCCGTCCGAGGTGAAGACCTCGACGAGGATCGAGTGCGGGAGCCGTCCGTCGATGACGTGCGCGCGCCCCACGCCACCGTCGACCGCACGGCAGCAGGCCTCCATCTTCGGCCGCATCCCTGAGTCGAGGCTCGGCAGAAGCTCGGCGAGCTCGCTCGAACGGATCCGGCGGACCAGCGACGCCGTGTCCGGCCAGTCGCGGTAGAGGCCTTCGACGTCGGTCAGGACGATGAGC
>DASVMA010000088.1:0-15561 GCA_036384595.1 Cellulomonas sp.
CGGAGGTCATCGCCCTGAGGCTCCGTCATCGACGCGTCGGCGATGACTCGCGGCAGTGAATCCGGGATGAACGGCGCACAACGCACAGATCGGCCGTCAGAGCGGCGCCAGTGGTCTCACATCGTGATACGGGGTTTCCCATGCTGGACACCCGCGCCCTACGCTCGCCCCATGACCTGCCGAATGTGTCGCTGACCGACGCACTTCGGCTGCGCCCGCACACCGGCCCCGGTGGCCCCTCCCGGCCCCCTCGGACACCTCCCGGCTGACTCTGGCGCCCTCCCGTTCGTGCGACCACCTCCCCATCCCTTGCGGGAGCGGTCCGGCACATCGGCCGCTGCTCCCGCGCAGCCCCAGGAGTCCCCATGAGCAACAACTGGTCCTTCGAGACCCGCCAGATCCACGCCGGCCAGACGCCCGACCCCACGACGGGTGCGCGCGCGCTGCCGATCTACCAGACGACGTCCTTCGTCTTCCCTGACGCCGGCGTCGCCGCCGACAGGTTCGCACTGAAGGACCTCGGCCCGATCTACACGCGCATCGGCAACCCCACCCAGTCGGTCGTCGAGGACCGGATCGCGTCGCTCGAGGGCGGGGTCGGCGCGCTGCTCGTCTCGTCCGGCCAGGCCGCGGCGACCCTCGCGATCCTCAACATCGCGGAGGCCGGCGACCACGTCGTCGCGAGCCCGAGCCTCTACGGCGGCACGTACAACCTGCTCCACTACACGCTCACCAAGCTGGGCATCGAGACGACGTTCGTCAGCGACCCGCACGACCCGCAGGCCTGGCGCGACGCGGTCCGCCCGAACACCAAGCTGTTCTTCGCGGAGACGATCCCGAACCCGCGCTCCGACATCCTCGACATCGAGGAGGTCGCCACGATCGCGCACGCGACCGGTGTGCCGCTCGTCGTCGACAACACGATCGCGACGCCGTACCTGCTCAACCCCATCAAGTTCGGCGCCGACGTCGTCCTGCACTCCGCGACCAAGTACCTCGGCGGCCACGGGAACTCGATCGGCGGCGTGATCGTCGACGGCGGCACGTTCGACTACGCCCAGCACCCCGAGCGGTTCCCGAACTACAACACGCCGGACCCGAGCTACCACGGCCTCGTCTACGCGCGGGACCTCGGCGTCGGCACCGCGTTCGGCGCGAACCTCTCCTTCATCCTCAAGGCGCGGGTCCAGCTGCTCCGCGACCTCGGATCGGCGATCTCCCCGTTCAACGCGTTCCTCATCGCGCAGGGCATCGAGACGCTGTCGCTGCGCATCGAGCGGCACGTCGCCAACGCGCAGAAGGTCGCGGAGTGGCTCGAGGCGCGCGACGAGGTGACGGCCGTGCACTACGCCGGTCTGCCGTCGAGCCCCTGGTACTCGCTCGCGCAGAAGTACGTGCCGCGCGGCGCAGGCGCGGTCCTCGCGTTCGAGATCGACGGTGGTGCCGCGGCCGGTCAGGCGTTCGTGTCCGCGCTCGAGCTGCACTCCAACGTCGCGAACATCGGGGACGTGCGCTCGCTCGTCATCCACCCGGCGTCCACGACGCACAGCCAGCTGACGCCCGAGGAGCAGGCGTTCTCCGGCGTCACGCCCGGCCTCGTCCGCCTCGCGGTCGGCATCGAGCACATCGACGACATCCTCGCCGACCTCGACGCCGGCTTCCGGGCCGCCAAGGGCGCCTGACCTCACCGCCCGTCCCGCACGGTCGGCTCGTCCCTCTGGGCGAGCCGGCCGTACGGCCCGTAGATTGGACCCCCATGTCGAGCTCGCGCACTCCCCGCTCCTCAGCCGCCTCGCGCGCGCTGGGTGCGGTCGCTGTGCCCGCGAGCAGCGCCTGGCGTGAGGGCGACGAGCCCGGCGGGCGTCAGTTCCTCGACATCGGCCCGCTGCGGCTCGAGGCCGGGGGCCGTCTCGCGGCGGTGCGCCTGGCCTACGAGACGTGGGGCACGCTCAACGAAGCCGGTGACAACGCGATCCTCGTGCTGCACGCGCTCACCGGCGACTCGCACGTGACCGGACCCGCCGGCCCCGGTCACCCGACCCCGGGCTGGTGGTCGTCCCTCGTCGGCCCCGGCGCGCCCATCGACACCGACCGCTACTTCGTCGTCGCCCCCAACGTGCTGGGCGGCTGTCAGGGTTCGACCGGCCCGTCGTCCGCGGCCCCCGACGGGCGTCCGTGGGGCAGCAGGTTCCCGCACCTCACCGTGCGCGACCAGGTCCACGCCGAGGTCCGGCTGGCCGACGCGCTCGGGATCGACGCGTGGCGACTCGTCATCGGCGCCTCCATGGGTGGGCAGCGCGTGCTCGAGTGGGGCGTGTCCGCCCCCGACCGCGTCCGCGGGCTCGCCGCGATCGCCACCGCCGCGCAGACGTCCGGCGACCAGGTCGCGAGCTTCCACACGCAGCTCGCCGCGATCCAGGCCGACCCCCGCTTCGCCGGCGGCGACTACTACGACGCGCCCGACGGCGAGGGTCCGCACACCGGCCTCGGCATCGCACGCCAGATCGCCCACCAGACGTACCGCAGTGCCCTCGAGCTCGACGAGCGGTTCGGGCGCATCCCGCAGGGCGGCGAGAACCCCCTCGAGGGCGGCCGGTTCGCGGTGCAGTCCTACCTCGACCACCACGGCGACAAGCTCGCGCGACGGTTCGACGCCAACACCTACGTGACGCTGACCCGCACGATGATCACCCACGACCTCGGCCGGGACCGTGGCGGCGTCGAGGCGGCCCTCGCGACCGTCACCGCCAAGGCGCTCGTCGTCGCGGTCGACACCGACCGGCTGTTCCTGCCGTCGCAGTCCGAGCGCATCGCGGCGGGCATCCCGGGCGCGGGCCCGGTCCGGACCATCCGGTCCGACTACGGGCACGACGGGTTCCTCATCGAGGCCGACCAGGTCGGGCGCATCGTCTCCGACTTCCTGGCCGAACCGGTGCGCGTCCGTCCCTGACCCGTTCTGCGGTGGCATTCGTCCGCGTCTGCGGCAGGATGTCCCCATGCTGACCGACGAGGGACTCGCCGAGCTGTCCGACGCGCTCCACGCCCAGTGGGAGCTGCTGCGGCGCTGGCTCGACGACGTCGCCGGGACGCCGGCGACGCGGGCCCCCAGCGTCCTCGACGGGTGGACCGTGGCCGACCTCATCGCCCACGTCGGGCGATCGATGTCCGCGCTCGCCGCATGCGAGCCCGCGCCGGACGGCACGATCCCGCTCACGGTCGGGGAGTACATCGCCTCCTATGCCGCGGGCGCCGCCTCGATCTCGGCGGTCACCCACGAGCTGGCGACCGAGATCGCTGCTGATCCCCTGGCCGGCATCGACGCCCTCGCCGCTGCGGCATTCGACCGGCTCGATGCGCTCGGCCCGTCCGACCGCGTGGTCATGGCCCGCCGTGGACCGATCCTGCTGTCCTCGATGGTCACGACCCGGCTCATCGAGCTCGTGGTCCACGCCGACGACCTCCAGCGCTCCCTCGCTCGCCCCGGCACGTCCTCCGTCGGCCGCGACGGCGGCGTGGGTGTCGGGGACGGGCCGATCGACCGCACCGCGCTCGACGTCGTGGCGCGCGCGTTCCTCGACGTCGTCGTCGCGCGCGGCGGCTGGGACCTCGAGATCACCCGGCCGCTGGTGTGGGTCCGCCTCGCCACGGGTCGGGTCCCGTACGACGTCGACGTGCTCGCGCAGGCGGTGACCCCGGAGTACAGCTCCGACGCCGTCCCCGACCTCGGCCGTATCCTGCCGATCCTGTGAGCTCGGGCCGTAGGTTGTGAGCATGCTCGCCGCCTACGTCGCACAGTTCGCACCCGACGCGTCCCCCGACTCGCTGCTCGCCGGCCTCGAGGTCGGCGAACGCCCCGAACCCGAGGCCCGCGAGGGCTGGACGACGGTCGACGTGCGCGCCGCATCCCTCAACCACCACGACCTGTGGTCGCTGCGCGGCGTCGGGCTGCGCGCCCAGCAGCTGCCGATGATTCTCGGCACCGACGCGGCCGGGGTGACTCCCGACGGGCGCGAGGTCGTCGTGCACGCGGTCGTCGGCGGCGCCCTCGGCCACGGCGTCGGCCTGGACGAGCCGCGCAGCCTCCTGTCCGAACGCTACCCCGGAACGCTCGCGGAACGCGTCGCGGTACCGACCTGGAACCTCGTGGACAAGCCCGCATCGCTGTCGTTCGTCGAGGCGGCATGCGTCCCGACCGCGTGGCTGACGGCGTACCGGATGCTGTTCACGAGCGGCCGCGCAACCCCGGGTCAGCGCGTGCTCGTGCAGGGCGCGGGCGGCGGGGTGTCGACCGCCGCCGTGCTCCTCGGCGCCGCCGCGGGGCTCGAGGTGTTCGTGACGAGCCGTGACGAGGCCAAGCGCACGCGGGCCGTCGAGCTGGGCGCCGCGGCCGCCGTCGAGCCCGGTGGTCGCCTCCCCGCCAAGGTCGACGTCGTGCTCGAGACGGTGGGCGCCGCGACGTGGTCGCACTCCGTACGCTCGGTGCGCCCCGGCGGGACGATCGTCGTGGCCGGCGCGACGTCGGGTGACGCCAGCCCCGCCGAGCTGCAGCGCATCTTCTTCCTCGAGATCAGCGTCATCGGGGCGACCATGGGCTCGAAGGACGACCTCGAGCACCTGCTCGCGCTCATGGGCCGCACCGCGCTCCGCCCGCTCGTCGACGCGACGTTCAACCTCGCCCGCGCTCGCGCCGGACTCGCGCGCCTCGCGCGCGGCAGCCAGTTCGGCAAGATCGTCCTCGAGGTCTGACCGCGGTGACGGGTCGCTGGGAGCAGGACGTCCTCGGACCGGACTACCGCGTCCGCACGCTCGAGCTCGCGCCCGACGACGAGGGCGACGTCGTCGCGAGCCTCGTGCGCTACGTGCCGCCGAGCGACGAGCCCGTCCGCCCCGCGCGCGGTGTGCTCTACGTGCACGGCTGGTCCGACTACTTCTTCCAGACGGAGCTCGCCGAGTACTGGCATGGCCGCGGCATCGCGTTCTACGCGCTCGACCTGCGCAAGTACGGTCGCAGCCTGCGCGAGCACCAGACCCCCGGGTACATCGACGACCTCGAGACGTACGACGAGGAGATCGACGCGTCGTTCGCCCAGATGCGCCGCGACCTCGGCCGCCACGCGCACCTGACGTTCATGGGGCACTCGACCGGTGGCCTCATCGCGGCGCTGTGGGCCGACCGTCATCCCGGCGCCGTCCGCGCCCTCGTGCTCAACAGCCCGTGGCTCGAGCTGCAGGGATCCTCGGTGGCGCGGCACGTGTCGAGCCCCGCGATCGCGCAGCTCGCGCGGTTCCAGCCCAAGACCGCCATGCCGAACATCGACCCCGGCTACTACGCGCGCACGCTGCGCAAGGTCGACGGCGGCGAGTGGGACTACGACGACCGCTGGCGGCCGAGCCCCGCGTTCCCGGTCCGGGCCGGCTGGCTGCGTGCGGTCATCGCCGGCCACGCCCGGGTTGCGCGCGGGCTCGACATCGACGCACCGATCCTCATGCTCGCGTCGGCCCGGACGCTCATCAGCCCGCGCTGGAACGAGGACATGCGCTCGTCCGACGTCGTCCTCGACGTCGAGCTCCTGGCCCGCCGCGCCGTGCAGCTCGGGCCGGTCGTGACGGTCGTCCGCATCGCCGGCGGCATGCACGACCTGACCCTGTCGCCTCGACCCGCGCGCGAGCGGTTCTACGCCGAGATCAGCCGGTGGTCGGTCGCGTACGCGTGAGCTGCGCGCTCAGCGCTCGTCCCGCGCGGAGCGCAGGGTCGTGACCAGCCCGCCGACCTGGGCCGCACTCGCGGGCAGCACACCGCCGGACGGCCGTGCGCACGGCACCAGCACCAGCGTGGCGTGCGCCCCCGTGCTCACGACCACCGCCGGGCGGGCGCTCGAGGCCGCGTAACCCGCACCCTCGGTGACCGATGCGACGGCCTGCCACGGGAGTGACAGCACCACTCGCGGGGTCCGACCGCCGCGCCACAGCTCCACCCCGGCCGGCGACCACGCGAGCGTCAAGCGGGTCCCTCCGGCCAGACTCATGCCACGCTCCCAGACCCCCTGGAGGACGAGCTCACGACCCAGCGACTCGTCGGCCCACACCTCCTGCAGCGCCCACCCCGGACGCAGCCCGGCCACGACCCGATGACGCGAACGCCCTCGACGCACGAACCAGGCGAACACCACGCCGATCAGCACGAGCACGCCCGCAGCCAGCAGCACGACCAGGACCGGGTCCACCCGCCCGCGGTCACGCAGCAGACGCTGCCACTGGGCGACGACGAGCAGACCGACCCCGACGGTGCTCAGCACCGTCGCCACGACGGCGCGCAGCTCTGGTCGCTGGCTGGGCGTCACGGCTCCCCGTCGTCCGGCCCGACCGAGGCGACGATCAGGTCGAACAGGTCGAGGAGCCCCTCTCGGGCGGCGGTGAGGGGGCTGCTGAACGACAGGAGCACCAGACCGTGCCCGTCCTGCGGGTCCAGCCAGTAGTCGGCGAGGAGCATCGGGATCGCCGGCCCGTCGACATCGTCGACCGCGCTCCGCACATACACCCGGCGCAGCACCGGACCCTCGATCCCCATCGCCAGATCGAGCTCCTGCCCCGCGACCGGCGCCTGCTCGAGCGCACCGTGCAGATGCTCCAGGTCGTCACCGGGGACGCCCGCCCCGGGAACCCGGTACACGGTGACAGTCGCCGTCACGGGGATGCCTGCTGCCCGCATCAACGACACGGCCATCAGCCGGC
The DNA here is from genome assembly GCA_036384595.1 of Cellulomonas sp. Classification (GTDB taxonomy): domain Bacteria; phylum Actinomycetota; class Actinomycetes; order Actinomycetales; family Cellulomonadaceae; genus Cellulomonas_A. The sequence continues at coordinate 6,733 of DASVMA010000088.1, forward strand.
CACCCGCCGTGGCTGCGCGGCGGGAGGCTCCGTCCAGCCATGACCGGAGCTGCGCTCGGACGGTCGCGCGTTCGTCCTGCGAGCCGACCTCCTGGGCCACCAGCCGCGCGACCGAACGCCGCCGTGCGTCGTCGTCACGCAGGTCGATGACCCACCACGAGGTCGGCAGCATGATCCCGAGCGAGTCGACCCTCGGGCGCCGCAGCCCTGGCGGCGCGCTCACGGGGCGACCGGGTGGATCGCAACCGAGGTCGCGGCCGTGGCGCCGCCGCACAGCACGCTGTAGTAGCCGTCCTCGGCCCCCACGAAGCAGTCGGCCACCGACGCATCAGGGAGCGTGAGCTCGTTCTTCATGAACTCGCCGCTCACGGTGGGTATCAACGGCACCGACGAGTTGAACCGGATGCTGTAGGACGCCTCCAGCGCGGCGGCAACACGGTGCCATGCGTCGACCTTCTGGCCGGAGTACGCCAGGTGGGCCTGGGTGGCCTGTCGCTGCCCGGACGTCATGAGCACCGCTGCGACCGTGACCGACACGAAGGCCACCCCCAGCGTCCAGCCGATCGCACGCCACGGCATCCGCCTCTCGGGGCCCGTGCTCCAGATGAAGCGCAGTACGACCACGACGAACGCGATCATCGCGAGGCCGACGAGCGTCAGCGCGACGAGCGTCACCGGGCTGTTGGAGTACGGCGCGGGCTCCGGCGGCAGGTCAGGCAGAGGGACGAGCGCTGACAACCTCACGATGCCTCGTCGGGCTCGATCTGCAAGGAGCCGACCATCAACTCACTCTCGCCGCGCAAGGCATCGAGCACGTCGGGGAACGATGTTCGGAAGTGCATCTGCACGGTGTCAAGGTATCCGTTCGGAAAGACCGTCCACGCCACCCCGCAGACGACCCGACGACTCGTCCGTGACGCGGTGATCTCGGTCTCCACGACGGCCGGGCCGACCGGCAGATCCACCCGCTCGACCGTCCGGTCGAGCACCTTCACCCCACGGCGCCGCGCCGGGTGGCGCAGCTCCTCGGCGTACTCCTCAGCCGTCGGCATCTCGGCGTCACCGCGCACCGACCCCGCGACCATGACGGCCATCGGCATCCCGGGGTCGGCCTGGGGAACCCACACCGCCGCACCGATGAGACCGTCGAGCCGGTCGATCTCCCGGTCGTAGTCGCGGATCGCCTCGGCGACGCACGTGCGGCCCAGATCCGACGCGGCGACCTCGGCTGCCACCTCGGGTGCCTGGCTCGCGCCCAGGGACGGGGTCCAGGTGCCCCAGGTCGGGGTGGTCCCGTAGACGAACCGACCGATCCGGCGACTCACTTGTCGAGCCTCAACGCGTCCGGCTCGGGAGCGAAGAACCCGTGCACCCACTCGTACTCGTTGGTGAGGACCTTGCCCGAGACCGCGCCCGAGTACACGCCGTTCAGGATCGAACCGCTCTCCACGACGCCTGCAACGCCCAGCACCTTCGGGACGAGCGTCGAGTTCTTGGCCAGCCGGCTCGCACCAGCCAGGGCGGCCATGTCAAGGACGAGATCCTGGCTACCCATCCGAGCCGCGACGCGCTCGAGGAACGGCAGCTCTTTGATCTCTGCGTTCAGAGCGCGCGAGCTGGCGCGCCACCCTTCGCTGGCCTTGACCACGACAGCCGGCTTCAACCGCGCAGGGATGAGCAGCGCTGGTTCGCTGCGGACGAGCGCGCTCCCCGATCTCGCAGCCCGAGCCGAGGCGCGACAGGCGGCGACGCCTCGCATCGACGCCTGGCTCGCCTTGGCCGAGGACGCCAGCGCCCTGCCGATCCCAAAGCTGGCAAGAGCGGCGACGTCGAGGATGACGGTCATCACCGAACCTTCGCCGTTGACGGCGAGGAGGAGGTCGGCGATCAGCGCCACGATGCCGGTCACGAGCGAGACCGCGACGAGGACCTGCCCGAGGATGGGAACCCACCCGAGGAAGAGACTGGCGATGCCGGTCACCGCGGAGATGATGCCCGCGACGTTCGAGACCCAGCTGGACACCCTGGAGCCCCAGTTCTCCCACCAGCCGTCGTCGAGCCCGTCGCGAGAGGTCGCACCGTCGATCGACTCGATCGCCGCCTGGGCCGCACGGTCGCGCAGCTCGATCGCTTGCGCGAGCCCGTCACGGGCGCGGGCCAGGGTCGCTTCGGCCGCGTCACGGCTCGACCGCGCCTGGTCGAGCTGCCGCTGGTACGAGGACGCCTCGTCGCCGTCCGTCGCCTCGTCGAGAGAGCGCAGTGCACGCGTGATCTGGCTCGTGCTGTGGTCGACGGCGGTCTGCGCGGACTGAGCGGTGGTCAAGACCGACAACGAGTCCTGCTGAGCCTGGTCCAGCTGGCCGGCATAGGTCACCAGCGCGGACCCGACGACGGCATACCGATCGTGTGCCGTCGTGATCTGCGTGGCGACCCTGTCTGCCGTCTCGCGGATGGCGTCGACCGCGTCCGACGTCGTGGCGCCGACATCGGCGATCGTGGTGAGGCGCGCCGCAGCCGACGCGATGGTGTCTGCGACGCTCTTGTACCGTTCGCCAGCCGAGCGCACTGCGGCCGGGTCGCCCGGCACGGGGTCGCTCCCGGCCAGCGGGAACCACGAGTACGGGCGGGTCACCGGTCACCACGCAGGGCCGCGGCGAAGTCCGTGTCCAGGCTCTCGAAGCCGTCACCGACCCCGGTGCACGCCGTCGCAAGCCCGCCGATCGACTCCACCATCGTCGCCCGGCGGTCGTCCCACCCGCGTGCGAACTGGACGACGCAGGACGCGAGCCCGGCATGACCGACAGCGTCGGCGACGCCGTCGCTGTTCGCGTTCGCGTCGTTGAACTCCTGCGCCACCACGCGCAGGGACGTCCCCGCGTCGCGGAGCGCCACGGTGTCGAGCTTCAGCCGGGCGGCCATCCGTCATCCCCTGTTCGCGTGCGGACGCCGCGAAGCCCGCGGTCGAGGACCGCGGGCGCCACGGGTGAGGTCGAGATCAGCCACGCAGGCCGGAGGCGAGCTGGGTGTCCGCGTCCTCGAGGGTCGTGGCGGCGGTGCGCAGGTACTGGCCGAGGTTCGTCAGGGCGGCGACAGTGTCCGTGGCACCCTGCGTGAACTGGCGGTAGGACTCGCCGAACGCGACCGACGCCTGGTCGGTGACGAAGCCCGACGAGATGAGGGACTCGATGAAGCCCTTGAGCTCGTTGAGCTTCGTGGTGATCTCGTCCTGACCTGTGGTCAGTCGCGTCGCCGCGTCACGCATCTCCTGGTAGGCAACGTTCAAGTTCGCCATGCGATCCTCCGTGTGTCGAGTCCAACCCCCGCAAGCCGTGCGCCGCTTCGCAAGGTGACGGGGCCTCCCGCCGCAGCGACCCTAGCGGGCCAGAGCGACCGATATGTGACGTTCCACAGGGTTCATTCGTCTGCCACGCTCGAATGTCCGCCCTGGTCAGCGGCTCAGCCGGCCACCGGGACCTGGACACGCCGGGCCTTCCCCGACTCGACCACGACCCCACGACCGGGCGGGAACTCCGCGCGCGCCATCCGCGGGAAGGGTGTGCGGAACAGCGCGTCGCCGTCGAGATGGTCCGGCTGGAGCACCAGGCCGCGCCGACCGTTGCGCACCTCCGACACGAGCGGCCAGGCCGAGCCCCAGGTGCTCGTCTCGGACTCGGCGAGCACGAGGTGGTCGGCGCGACGCGCTGCCTTGACGGCCTCGGTGAGCGCCTGCTCGGCCGGCCCCCCGAGGAAGTCCGTGATCGACTCGACCACCAGAACGATGCCCATGCCGCTCACGGGCGGCTCGGTGAGGTCCGGGACCAGCGAGCGGGCCAGCGCCGTCACCTCGTCGACCGTGACCGCCATGTCGGTCCAGATCCCCGCGGCGTGCACCGGCGAGCGTCGGTTGCCGACGTAGTACAGGCGCCCGTCCGGGGCGAACGTCCGGAGCGCCGCCGCGAGCGAGCCGAGGACGGTCGTCCGCCCGCTGCCCGGCAGCCCGGCGAGCAGGAACGTGCCGTGGGGCTCGAACCCGATCGCCTCGAGGGTGTCGTCGGCGACGCCGAGCACCGGCATCCCGCCGACGCTCGGGGGCAACGACCCCCTCTCGATGAACGACGACAGCCGCCGGACCGGGGGCGCGTCGCGGACGCCCGCGGCACGCAGCCGGGCCGCCAGTCGTTCGAGGTGCTGCGCCTGCTCGGCCGGGTTGGTCGAACCGCCCAGGAGCGCGACCTGCAGCTCCTCCGTCGTGCCGCCGAGCACCCCGCGTCCAGGCGAGGACTGCGGACCGAGCACGTCCTTGGGGACGTCCAGCACGCCGTAGGCGTTCTCGTCGGCCTGCCGCAGGACGAGGCGACGCTGGACGCTGCCCGCGAGGGACGTCGGCAGCGCGCCCGGCCGCTCGGCTGACATGGCGACGTGCACCCCGAGCGGGCGACCCTCGGCGACGACCCGCTGGAACGCGCCGAACACCGCGGCGCGGCCGACCTCTGACTCATAGGCGTCCCGGAACGCGCTGAGCCCGTCGAGCAGGAGCAGGATGCGCGGCTCGTCGGGCCGAGCGGTGAGCTGCCGGTACTCCCCGATCGTGCCGGCCCGCGCCTGGGCGTAGCGCGCCGACCGCTCCTCGAGCGTCTCGCGGAGCTGACGCAGGAGTCGCGCGACGCGCTCGTGGTCGCTGCCGTCGACGATCGAGCCGACGTGCGGCAGGCACTCGAGCATCGCGAGCCCGCCGGCGCCGAAGTCGAGGCCGTAGACGTGCAGCGGCCCGCCGTCGGCGGCCAGCCCGGCGTCGGCCGCGAGCGTGCGCAGGGTCGTCGACTTGCCGGAGCCACCCGTGCCGAACACGACGATGCTCCCGTCGTCGGGCCGGTAGTGCAGCGTCCGGTGCTCCTGGTGCGCAGGGACGTCGACGACGCCGAGCACGAGCTGTGCGTCGTTCTGCGCGCCGAGCGCCGCCACGTCGTACACCGCGGCCAGCTCGGGGAGCCACGGTCGCCGGGGCGCGGGCACGCCCGCGAGACGTGCGGCCGCCGCGATCGACCGCACGGTCCGGGCGATGTCGGTCGGACCGCTGTCGTCCGGACCGGGTCCGGCGGCCGGGTCCAGAGGGACGTCCCACGGCTCCCCGGGGCCGAACGTGAGCGACTCGAGCGTGACGGCGGCCTTGACCGGCGCACTGTCGAACCGCCCACCGGCATAGCCCGTCTGGAACATCGCGATCCGGCCCGGGCCGGTCCGCACGGCACCCCGCCCCGGGACGCGCGGGTCGAACTCGGCGGCCAGCGGTGAGCCGAGCACGTCCGCGGAGTCGTGCTCGTCGGCCATCCGCAGGGCGATGCGCAGGTTCGTGTTCGCCCGCAGGTTGTCCTTGATGACGCCGGCCGGGCGCTGGGTCGCCAGGATGAGGTGCAGCCCGAGCGAACGGCCACGCTGGGCGACGTCGACGACCCCGTCGACGAACTCGGGGACCTCCTTGGCCAGGGCGGCGAACTCGTCCACCACGATCACCAGGGCGGGGGGTGCCTCCGGGTCGCCGATGCGCTCGAGCGCGAGCAGGTCCTTGGCCTTCTTGCGGTTGAGGAGGTGCTCGCGACGACGCAGCTCCGCGCGGAGCGAGGTCAGCGCCCGCCGCACCAGGTGCGGCGAGAGGTCGGTCACGAGACCCACCGTGTGCGGGAGGTCCACGCAGTCCGCGAAGGCCGCGCCGCCCTTGTAGTCGACGAAGAGGAAGGAGACCCGGTCCGGGCTGTGGGCCGCGGCCATCCCGAGCACCCACGTCTGGAGGAACTCGCTCTTGCCCGCACCCGTCGTGCCGCCGACGAGGGCGTGCGGACCCTGCGTGCGCAGGTCGAGCATGAACTCGCGGTCCGAGCCCTGACCCACCAGGGCACGCAGGGTCGCGTCGTGCTGACGACGGACCCGCAGCCCGCCCGTGCGATCGACGAGCGAGCCGGTCTCGCGCCACCGCTCGACGACCGCCGTCGGGTCGGACGCGATCTCAGGACCCGCGAGCGCGAGGTAGGAGACCGAGCGCGGGACGTCGGACTCGTCCAGGACGGGAGCGCCGGCGTCCACGACGGCGGCGAGGCGCCGGCCGAGCTGTCCGGCGATCCGCAGGTCGAGCGGCTCGCACAGCACCTCGGTCCATGCGCCGTCCGGCACGAGGCCGACACGCGCGGTCGTGCCGGCGACCGCGGAGACGAACATGCGGCACACCGCGGGCAGCTGCTCGACCCGGCTCGCGCACCACAGGACGTGGACCCCGGACGCGGGACCCTCCTCGGCAAGGCGCACGAGCCTGCCGCGCTCGACCGGGGCGTCGTCCTCGACGACCAGCACGACCGCCGGGATGGGCCCCTCCGCACTGCGCCCGGCGGCGCGGCGGGTCGCGACGAGCTCCTCGAGCCGCGTGACCAGCGCGAGGCCGGCCGCCGGGCTCGACGCGAGATGGTGCCCGCCGAGCGGGCTGTGCGCCGAGGCGACGTGCGGGAGCCACTTGAGCCAGTCCCAGCGGGGGCTGCTCTCGCTCGACGCGATCGCCGTCAGGACGAGCTCGGCCGGCGAGTGCATGCACACGAGCTGGGCCACGAGCCCGCGCGCGATGTCGTCGACGAGGTCACGGTCGCCGGCCACACCGACGGCGCCCGCAGCGCGCAGGTCGACGAGGACGGGCACCCCGGTCACGTCGGCGAAGCGGTCGCGGACACCCTCGAGCTCGGTCCAGAACTCCGTGACGGCCTTGCCGCGCGGCGGCATCGTCAGCGTCGTGCGCGAGGGAGCGGACCCGGTGCCGACGCGCAGCGTGAGGAAGCTCGCGTGCTCGGGCCGCCGCGACCACAGCAGCGGCGACAGGTCGACCGCGCCCGCGAACGCCTCCGCCGTCGACGAGACCTCCGCGAGGCGTGCCCGCCGCTCCTCGTCCTGCCCCGCCGACAGCTCGTCGACCAGCCGGTCCAGCGCGACCCTGAACTCCGCGGTCTGCGTCGCGAGGCGCTTGCGGTCCGTGAACCTCTTGTCGAGGTAGGTGCCGATCATCAGCAGGGGGCTCAGAGCGACGAAGACGAGGCTGAGGGGGTTGCGCGTCGCCGCGAAGAGCACCGCGCCCATGACGAGCGGCGCGATCAGGGCGATGGTCGGGAACCGTCCGGGGCTGAGCGCCTCGGGCGGGGTCGGTGCCTCGACCTGACGGCTCGGGTGGACGGGCACGATGCGCGGCGACCGGTTGAACGGGATCGTCACCCCGGACGGCCCCGTGGGTCCGACCGTCGCGAGCCGGGTCACCTTGAGGACGGACTCCCCGATCACCGCGACGTCGGCGGGTCCGAGCACGGCCCGCTGGACCGCGCCGCCGCCGACGTACACCCCGTTCGCGGATCCGGCGTCGACGATCTCGACGACGTCCGAGACGACGATCCGCGCGTGCAGCTTCGAGACCAGGAAGTCGCTCAGTCGCACGGTGGCGCCCGACCCGCGCCCGACGGTGCTCACGCCGGCCGGGAGGTCGACCCGCCGTCCGGCGTCGGGCCCGGCGAGGACGTCGATCCGCGCGGCGGCGAGGAGACGGCCGTCGTCCGGCTCCGCGGGGCCAAGGGCGATGACCGACCCGGCGCGCAGCCCGGCCTCGGCGAGACCGGCGGCCCGCTCGAGCGCGTGCCACGGACCGCCTTCGGGTGGCGTCAGACGAAGCGTCTGGTCGGCCGTCGGGGCCAGCTGGCGACCGCTCGCGGCCTCTGCGCGAGCGAGCGCGTCGGCGACGTCCCCGACGGACGCACCGACGTCGGTCGTGACGACCACGTCGGCGGTCTCACCGCTCGGCCGGCGCAGGGTCAGCCTCGTCCGCACGCGCGCTCCGTCCGCCGGGTGCCGTCACGGTCGCGGGGGTGCACCGGTCGCAGCGCGCCGAGTATGTCAGGGGGCGTCGTCGTCGGGGGGCCGGTTACGCCGGTGCGATCCCCTCGGGCCAGGTCGCGACGACGACCGTCCCGTCGAGCTCGTCGTCGGTCACGACGCGCGTCACCAGGCCGGCCGCGGCGAGGAGCTGCGCGGTGCGAGGCGCCTGGCGCTCGCTCGTCTCGATCAGCACGTGGCCGCCGGGGGCCAGCCACCGGGGCGCCGCCTGGGCCACGCGTCGATGCAGGTCGAGCCCGTCGGCGCCACCGTCGAGCGCGGTCTGCGGCTCGTGGAGGCGCGCCTCGGGAGGCATCAGCCGGATCTCGTCGGTCGGGACGTACGGCGCGTTCGCGACGAGGACGTCGACCCGGCCTCGGAGCGTCGAGGGCAGCGGTGCGTCGAGGTCACCCGCGTAGACGTGGCCGCGGGGCCCGACGACGTTGCGGCGCGCGCACCGCACGGCGGCCGGGTCGATGTCGGCGGCATGCACCTCGACCCCGTCGAGAGCTGCCAGGAGCGCCGCGCCCACCGCTCCCGAGCCGCAGCACAGGTCGACGACGACGGCCAAGGAGCCGTCACGCGCCGCGCCGACCGGTGCCAGGGCGACGGCCTGCCGGACCAGCAGCTCGGTCCGCCGACGCGGCACGAAGACCCCAGGGTCCAGGAGGATCCGCAGGCCGCAGAACTCTGCCCACCCGACGATCTGCTCGAGCGGCAGGCCGTGGACGCGCTGGTCCACCATGGCGGTGAGCTCCGCCGGCGTGCGCGCCGCCTCCAGCAGCAGGTCCGCCTCCTCCTCGGCGAAGACGCAGCCGGCGGCCCGGAGCAGCGCCACGACGTCCTGCGGAGACAGGGGGGCGAGGGCCTCGGACATCATCGCGCGCCCGCGGCCTCCGCGAGCGTGGGCCCGCCGTCGCCGAGCCGCCACGCGCGCCA